>LGFB01000130.1 GCA_001508835.1 bacterium 42_11 | reverse complement strand
GAAGCAGCAAGTTTGCTTATTTCTTGAGCCACCACTGCGAAGGTTTTTCCAGAGGTTCCTGCACGAGCAGCTTCAATCGCTGCATTTAAGGCTATTAGCTTGGTTTGACCTGCAATTTTCGAGATGGTTTTAACCATGTTTTTAAGATCTTCGCTTGCCTGAGCTATTCCTTCACCTATGAGATTTAGATATTCCTCGGTAATCAATTGAATATCAAGGTTTATCCTTTTAAAGATGGAAGTCAGAAGGAGAAGTATCTTTTCCTTTTCTTCGCTATACGCTTCAAAGGCGGTTTCGAGAATGGTCTTAATTATTGGATTATAAAGTCCAATGAAGCCCTCTAAGGCTATTCCTTTGCTGTAAACTTTCTTTCCCAAAGAAATCCTTTTTTCGAAGTAAGTTTCGTCTATCGGGTCTTTAAAAAGGCTGGTCAGATACTCTGTAATTGTTGCCTTCCAACTCTCTTTTAATTTGAGAGGAGTTTTATCCCCCAGGCGTAATATGTGTGAAAAGATTTTTTCAACAAGGTTGTGTATTTTCTTCTCAAAGAGTTCTTCTGCCTCTTTTAATGCTTCCTCCTCCTCTTCTCTTAAATTGATGAAGTCTTTTTTAATATTGATTCTTCTTTCTTCAAGCATTTCAAAAACCTCCTCTTAAGCTGGTTATCTATCTTTATTACATGATAAGTTAACCTCGATAAGCTGTCAATTTCTGATAAGGACTTTTGAATTGGTTTCTTTTGTGTTATTATTTTAATGGTTAGGCATTGGAAATCAAATAAGGGGTTGTGAGGTAAGCTAAATTTAAGGAAATTTGGTAAAAAGTATTTGTTGCCGTAGAAAGGGTTAGAGCGAATTGAGTTATCCTTTGCTCACAAACTTAAATTTCTTTTTTCTTTTTTTGAGAAGTTGTGATAAAATAAACCTTCGGGAGCTTTCCTTGGAAGGAGGGATGTTCTAAGTGGGATCTTATGTGGTAGTTACAATTCTATCCTATCTTTTTTATTTAATCTTAACAATGAGTAGTGGTGACCTCGGTTTGTGGAGTTCAAGCGAACTCGTTGTGGGCATTCCAGTTGCACTTGTTGCGGGTTTGGCTGGTGGTAGGGTTTTTGGAGAATACGTTCCCGCTTCTCTTTTGAATCCCATTAAGTGGGTTCTTTTCCTCTACTATGTTTTCGTTCCCTTCTTTATAGCTATGGCTAAAGCGAATATAGACGTAGCAATGAGGGTTCTTACAGGAAAGATAAATCCTGGTATTGTCAGGATTAAAACGGGTCTTAAGAAGAGCATGTCTTTAACTTTTCTGGCGAATTCTATAACTTTGACTCCTGGCACGCTGAGCGTGGATGTTGATGAGGAGAGTAACGACCTTTATGTTCACTGGATTGATGTTAAAAATATCGAACCTGAACCTGCGGAAGTTTGTGGAGATTTTCCGCAGTGGGCGAGGAGGATAGCGGAATGATGGAACTTGGTGGATGGTTTATGATGGCGGGGGTTCTTTTAGTAGTATTTGGTTTCTTAGCTGTAGGAAGATCTGCTTTGGGTCCTACTGTTCCCGATAGGGTTGTAGGTTTAGATACCCTAAATACGTACGTGGTTGCTGCTATGATAGTTTTTGGGGCAGCTTTCGATTCTGTTATCTATGTGGATATAGCCATAGTTTACGCTCTTTTGTCCTTCGTAGCTACATTGTTTATAGCTCGTTATCTGGAAAGGGGGTTATAAATCTATGTCTGGGATTGTAGCTCTCTTTCTAATAATCGGGATCGCATTTAACTGTTTAGGAGCCATTGCTCTTTACAGGTTTCCTGATGTTTACACTCGCTTACATGGTGCTACTAAGGCTACCACTTTTGGTTCTATCTTCACTTCCTTGGCTGTAGTGCTTTATGGTTTTACGAAGTGGGCTTATACAGGAGAGCCCAGATTTTGTGTTCTTGCCGTCCATGCCATACTTGCCTTAATAGCCCTCCTTTTAACTAACCCGACGGGGGCCCATGCAATAGCGAGAGCGGCTCACAGGAGTGGCGTTATGCCTAAGAGGGCTGTGGTAGATAAGCTTGCCGAGAGGGAAGGGAAGTGGTGACGAAATGGGAATGGAGTATTGGGCTCATTTCTTTACGTTAATTGTTTTGGTGATTGGTGCTTATCTTGCGGTTTTTCTGAGGAATTTGCTTGCATCGGTTATAGCTCTCTCTGCCATGAGTTTGGCTCTCTCTCTGGAATTTTACCTTTTACATGCACCTGATGTCGCGATAGCTGAGGCAGGTATTGGTGCAGGTCTAACTACGGCTATCTTTATATTTGCTTTAAGAGGGGTTAGGAGGGATTAATCATGGTGGGAAAGGCTTTAAAATGGGTTAGCTTCCTGTTTTTTGCTGTAATGTTGATCTGGGGATTAACCCTTATACATCCTTTTGGAGAACCGTTACAGAGCGATATGGACAGTTATTTTATCCAAAACGCCCAGAAAGAGTGCGCAGCTAATAATGTTGTTACATCTATAGTTTTCGATTATAGAGGTTTTGATACCCTCGGTGAAGCGACGGTTCTATTTACCGCTGTTATGGGTGTTACCGCTATTTTTAGAGGGGTGATGAAGAAGTGAGGATGTCGAAGATAGTCAGGACGATAACGGCCTTGATTTTCTGGGCTGTTGTTGTTTTCGGACTCTATGTGGTTATTCATGGGCACTTGACTCCTGGGGGAGGCTTTCAGGGAGGAGCTGTTATCGCTTCTTCAACTGCCTTGTTTCTGGTTGCTTTTTCTAAGGAAGAGTTTCTCAAGAAGTATAAGGATGCATTTTTATCCCTTGCTGAAAGCGGCGGTTTAACCCTTTTTATATCCACAGCCTTTCTTGGAATAGGTACCACCTTTTTTTATAACTTTATCGCCAATTCTGGAGGTATCTTTGGTAACCCTGTTCCTTTTGGTGTGAACAATGGAGACCTTAATACAGGTGGGACGCTCCCACCGATGAATATGGCTGTGGGTCTCGAAGTTTTTGGTGGTATAAGTTTAATTCTGTTCTTTATGTTCCTTGGTGCGTATCTTAAACCCTTTAACAAGGAGGAAAGCGAGGTGCATAAAGAGTGACTTATATGCCCTTTGTTGTCGTGGGTATAATGTTAACTTTGGGGCTTTACGCGATTCTGTTTAACAAAAATTTGATAAAAATAGCTATAGGAGTAACGATAGTAGAAGCTGCTGTTAATCTTTTCTTAATAACCCTTGGCTATGTTAAAGGGGCTGTCGCTCCTATATACACTATGGCTCCGTTGGGTAGAAAAATGGTTCTTCCCACTCCTCAAGCTTTAACATTAACCGCTATAGTTATCGGCCTTGCAACCACGGCGATGCTGTTAAGCCTAATAGTCATGGCGTATAAACATTATGGGACTCTGGATATTAGAGAATTAAGAAAGTTGAGAGGGTGATGAAAGATGGAGCATTTGCCTATCTTGGTAATAGCTATTCCTCTTTTTGCGGCATTTGTGATTCCAATAATCGGTAAGGTTTCTAACAGTAAGTACCTTCAAGATGGTGTTGCTGTTGGTTCCCTGCTTTTTTCCGTGATAGGGATGGTTCTCTTGATGAAAAGGGTCGCTGCTTTAGGTCCTCAGGTATATGTGTTTGGTGCTGCTTTACCTTCTTTAACTCTTCCTTCTGGCATGAAGTTCCCAATAAGAATTATATTTGAGGTTGACGGGATGAGCGCTTTCATGGCACTTTCGGGGAGCATAGCTGCGCTTGCTGGCGCCATCTATTCTATAGCCTATACAAGCAGGGAAACCGGGAGAGACCGCTTCTATGTTCTATTTCTCTTGATGGTAGTTGGAATGCTCGGTATGGAGCTCACCGGTGATATATTCAACTTCTTCGTATTCCTTGAAATATCTTCCATAGCTTCTGTTGCGTTAATTGCTTTCAGGTATTACAATGCGGAGTCTGTGGAGGCAGCTATAAAATACATGGTTGTAAGTAGCTTGGCAGCGTTGTTTGTCCTTGTTGCTGTGGGTTTCTTGTATGGGAAGTATGATGCTCTCAATTTTGCCGCTATTGCGAAGAAAATGGAGTTTTCTTGGGCGGACAAGGTTGCTCTAATTCTTCTTGTGGTTTCCCTCGCTTTGAAATGTGGTGCTGTGCCACTTCACATGTGGTTACCCGATGCTTATGCTGAGGCTCCCGCCTCTGTGACTGCAGTTTTGGTTAGCGTTAGCCAGGCAAGCTTATATGGTCTTTTTAGAACGTGCTTTAGCTTATTTGGGATTAAGATGTCTACTTTAACTGTGGGATGGATAGTAATAGTGTTTGGAGTATTGTCCATGTTCATAGGGGTTACCATGGCTCT
>LGFB01000129.1 GCA_001508835.1 bacterium 42_11 | reverse complement strand
TATTCGCTATGATCCTTTGAGCAACGAAAAAGGATACCCCCGCCGATATAACAACTGCAAGCAACACCACTATGATCATTTTCATATCCACCGGAAGCCTTAAATTAAACTTCAATCTCAATACCTCCTCAGAAGGGAACCAAGCTCTTCGTCGATAATATTACTATATCAACTCTTCTATTCAGGGCCTTATGTTCGGGAGTATCATTGGGAACGATAGGCTTATACTGCCCATAGCCAGCTATGGAAACCCTTCTTGGATCTATCTTTCCCCTATCTATTATAAACTTTGCAACAGAAGCCGCCCTTGCAGAGGAAAGTTCCCAATTGGACGGATAAATCGGCGTACTTATAGGAGTATTGTCCGTATGCCCCTCTACCCTCAAGTCATTTGGAATATCAGATAGTATCTTCGAGAGCTCAAGCAAGACTGAAAGGGCACTCGGTTTTAAAGCTGCGCTACCCGGGTCAAATAGGATGCTTTCCGTTAAGGTTATCACAAGCCCCTCTCTTGTAAATCTGAGCTTCACTTCCCCCCCCAAATTTTCCCTTTGAACCAGCCTCTCAACCTGTTTCATTACCTCCTTCAAGTATGGTGTCTGTTGCCTTAGCTTTCCCGCATCCATACCCGTAAATCCCATGCCTATTATCCTCTCTACATCAAAGGTCTTTCCCCCTGTAAGAACTCCCAAGGCCCCTTTAAAGGAAAATATCATCTTTTGAAACTGCATAACATCTATGGTAGAAAAGGAAAACAAAAAGACGAAAAAGGTTAAAAGAAGGGTAACCATATCACCATAGGTAGTGAGCCAACCCGCTCCTCCTTTAGCCTCCTCCTTCCTCTTTTTTTCCCTCGGCATCTACCTTTTTAGGCCGCCTCCTCTTCGGCCTTCTTCTTGGAGCTTTCGTATACCATCCTTAAGTTGGGAGGTAAATAAACCTTCAGCTTCTCCTCCACTATCCTGGGGTTTTCTCCAGCTTGAATCGCTAACACTCCTTCAACTACCATCTCACGAAGAAGGACTTCCTCTTCAGTCCTTACAGCAAGCTTCTTAGCGATGGGAAGAGCAAAGGCATTGGCTATTATAGAACCATAAAAAGTAGTTATAAGGGCTACGGCCATACCGGGACCTAAGGCGTTGGGGTCATCGAGATGCCCCAACATCTGAATGAGCCCTATCAATGTCCCAAGCATTCCAAAGGCTGGTGACATTTCACCCCATACCTCAAATATGGCTCTGTTGGACTTATGCCTCTCCTCAAGAAAAGATATCTCCGCATCAAGAATATTCTTAACAAGCTCGGGATCTGTTCCATCAACCACAAGCTGAATACCCTTCCTTATAAAGGGGTCTTCTATGCCGGAAGCCTCATCCTCTAATGCCAGCAAGCCCTCCCTCCTTGCCCTTTCCGCAAATCTTATCATCAGATTTAAAACATCTATCATGTTTTGAGCCTTACTAAAGAAGGCGCTCCTCAGAATCAGAGGTAAAAGCCTTATTCTTTCCATGGGGTTGCTGGCTATGGTAACCGATATACTCCCACCGAAAGTAATCAAAAAGGAAGGAATATCAATAAAGGCACCTACATCCCCGCCCAATATTATCGCTCCCGCAACAAGAGCCCATGCCATAAATATACCTGCTGCAGTCGCTAAATCCATAATATCACCATTTTTCAGAAAATCCTATTTTCCTCATTATACCACAAAAAGTCTACCCAAGGATCGTTTATACTCTATCACTTTCTTTATCACCTCATCTACAGACTCCTTGACTATATACCTATGCTCGTTAACCAGCGTAATAACCGTATCGGGGGTAGCCTCAACGGTCTCTATAAGGTCCGCGTTTATGACAAATTCCTTGCCATTAAGCCTTGTAAGTTTTATCAATACCTATTTATCCCTCCTATCTCTTAAGGTTAACGAGGTCTCTTAAATTTTCGTCTGCCGTTGTGATTACCCTCGTGTTAGCTTGAAACCCTCTTTGAGCGACAATCATATTGACGAACTCCTCCGCCAAATCCACATTAGACATTTCCAGATATCCCTGTAAGATGACGCCAGCCCCTCCTTCTCCCGCAAACTTAAACTGAGCCTCTCCAGAATTGTAGCTCTCCGTAAACAGTGTATTACCCACCTTGTTTAAGCCTGAAGGGTTATTAAAAACGGCTATAGCAAGTTTATACAAAGGCTGGGTTCTACCATTACTGTAAATACCGCTAACCAATCCTGACTGGTCAACCGTAAAACTCTTGAGCACCCCCATAGGATAACCATCAACATACTTGGCCGACATCGTGAAATCCGAAGCAAATTGGGTCACACCACCTATCGCATCTCCCTTGTGAGCAAAATAGACCGTTATATCCTGCGGTAGGGTTGCCCCGCTAAATATGGAGGCCGTTGACGAATTTTGTGGAATGGTAATGGTTCCCGTAATATCATTTGTGGCGTCAAGTAATCCGTTACTATTAAAGGTTAAACTTGCAAGATGTCCTGAAGCAACTACCCCAATGCTACCCGCCGATGTTTCATAAGTTAAAACCCATCCCACAGACCACTGATTTTCCCCAGTCTTCACAACAGATATTTTAAGGTCATGGGTATTACCAAGGGAATCGTAGACCTGCGTCCAAGTGGTATAAGAGGTACCTATAGAAGCGGTAGCATCAAGGTTACAACCAAGGTCTATCCTCGTCGTCTCCTCACCAGGCAGTTTAGAGCCAACCTCAACCTGCACGGGAACTAAAGCCGTAGTATCCACCACAGTAGTTCCATCAGAAGAGATACTTGCCACCCAACCTTGGAGAACAAAGCCGGTTGAAGGATCAACGAAGGTTCCATTTGAATCCATGTTAAAGGCTCCAGCTCTCGTATAATAGTAACCCACACCATCGCTTATAACAAAGAAGCCGTCTCCCTGAATCATGAGATCCGTGTTAACTCCCGTCATCTGAGGAGTTCCCTGAGTAAAAATTGTATCTATGGCTCCAAGCTGCATCCCCATGCCAAGCTCCATCGGATTTATCCCACCTATATTTCCCGTTGGAGCCATGGGGCTCCTTAAAGTCTGATATAAGACATCCTTAAAGGTTACTCTGCTTCTTTTAAAACCTATAGTATTTACATTAGATATATTATTACCTATAACATCAAGGTCAATTAGGTGATTCTTTAAACCCGATATTCCAGAATATAAGCTTCTCAACATTCTAAAACGCCTCCTTTTAACAAGAGAGGCGCTCCATCGCCGAAGTTTGCCATCCCTGAGGAGTTAAATTAGTATCTCTTCCACATTATTTATAGGTATCTCATAAGCCCCATCATTTATAACAAGAACTATCCCACTATCCGTGGGCTTAATACCTGTCACCTTTCCCTGAACACTTTCACCCGTTTCCGAATCTGTAAACTTCACGGTTTTTCCTATAAGATTAACAAGCTGAGACCAGGAAAAGTTAACAAGGAAGTTTTCAAGGTTCTTAGACATATTTGTAACCTGCTCAAGCGTGCTAAACTGAGCCATCTGAGCAACGAACTCCTTATCATCCATGGGAGATAAAGGATCCTGATAACGTAACTGAGTTATAAGTATCTTTAAAAAGGCATCCTTATCAAGCTCGGAGTTCCCGGAGCTCGAGGTGCTACCATTACTTGAATAAAGATAATTAGCTCCTATACCGCTAGTGCTCCAAACCATCTTAAAATCACCCCCTTAAACAAAGATATCAAGCATACCTTCCATGGCAACGCCTTCGGGTAAAACGATAGATGACTCCTCGTCCATATTCTGAATATTTAAGGTAGACCTCTTAGGACTTGCCGAGCTCTTTTGATATCCTTGACTTTCCCTTCCCGAATCTCTATAGAAGAAAGAGGCCTCAAAATAATACCCTTGGTTTCTGAAGAAAGACTGTAACTGCTGGAGGTTACTCTCAAAGAGATTTTTCACCTCCGTTGAGGGAAGCCAAAAACGAGCGTTAATCCTATCATCATATACCTCCACACTAAACCTAACTTTACCCAGCTCAGGAGGATGAAGCTCAACAACGGCTTCCCTCTTCCCATCTTTCAAGTGAAGCTCAAACCTCCTTAAAAAATCCGTGAAAGCTCTATCAAGCTCGGCTTTCGGACTAAATAAGCTACCATCTTTCGGTAGCTGAGTTCCCCCTCCAAAGTTACTATCGCTATTCTTAAAGCTCTCAAACATGTCGCTATCCATTCCTGTGCCCGTAGCTCCTCCCACCCCAAGACCGTCATTGCCAACATGTTCGGATAAAGAGGTTAAGGAACTTTCTCTGCCTCCCAAAGACCTGCTTTCCTCTAATGCCCTAAAAGAAAGTCCCTCACTATCATCGAACACCCCGTTAAATTTCCCAAAACCACTAAAAGC
>LGFB01000128.1 GCA_001508835.1 bacterium 42_11 | reverse complement strand
GACCAATCTCCTATAACCGGAAAATACAAGCTGGGATTTAAGCTTTTTGAGTTAGGCAATATAGTGGCTCAAAGGTTGGAAATAAAAAATATCGCTGCTCCTTATATTCAAAAGCTTGTGGAGGAAATGGAGGAGACTGTTCATTTAACCATTCTTGACAAGGGGGAGGTTCTATACATGGATAAACGTGAGAGCCAGCAATCTATAAGGATAGCTTCAAGGGTTGGGGCGAGACTTCCCGCTCATTGTACGGGAGTAGGTAAGGTGTTATTAGCCTTTTTGCCTGCCGAGGAGCGCAAAAAAATAATAGCTGAAAAGGGTTTAAAGAGATTTACCAGAAACACCATTACTGATCCAGAGGTATTGGAGGCTGAGCTTGCGAAAATTAGAGAACAGGGATATGCCTTTGATAACGAGGAATTTATGGAGGGGTTAAAATGTATTGCTGCTCCTATAAGAGATTATACGGGTAAGGTCTGCGCAGCTATAAGCATTTCGGGGCCTACATCTCGTTTAAGGGGGGAGAAACTTAAAAAGGCTGTAGAGCTGGTTGTGGCAACAGCTTCTGCCATATCTATGGAGATGGGTTATAGACCAATGGGGGACGCTCATTAAAATTAGTTTTTTCCTTCTGGCTTTTGAGTTTTGTGAAACTCAAGGGGGGCTTTGAGCTCCCCTTTTTATTTTCTTTAGTGGAGGTGACCCTTAATGATTAAGAGAAAGCTGGTTCTGTTAGCTTTGGTCATGATTCTTTTAGTTTCAAGTATTGCTTATCCTGTTGGGGTTAAAGAGCTGATAGGTGTAGTTGGAGGGGGATTGTTGGTAAAAACCTTTGCTGAGCCAATCAACTCTTTCATTAACGAAGTAACGATAAACAAGGGAGTTAAAAATGCGTATGCTACGAAGGTAGTTCCTATCGTAAGCGTTGGAAGTGGGGTTTATATAGGAGCTGCTCAAGTTTCAGGGCCTCGTGATGCTGTTGCAAAAACCAAAGCTGTTGCAAGACTTGATGTATCTTTTCAGGGTAAATTTAGAGTAAACATAATGATTCCCATAGACTCTGAAAATCCGTTGGAGAGATTTAGAAGGGTTCAGGGAGTGGGAGTGAGCGCCATAATAGATTTGAGATTATAGCACTAAGAGGTTTATTGCGATTATTACGTGAGACATAGTTTGATAGGGTTTCTCTTATACCTGAAGCATCGTTTTTCTGGTTTTTGCGAGGTAGTTGACTTTTAGTAGGCAGGTTGCTATTATTATATCGGGAGGGTAATATAGAAAGTATTTCTATAATGTAGAATAAATAGGGGATGAAGATGGATATAAGGGATTTTCTGTTCGAGCCATTGGTTGGAAGATTTTATACATTTGAAATAAGGGTGAAGGAGAATGGAGTATTAGCAGGTATTAAAAGGCTTACAGAAGAAGCGGGAAAAATAGGTCTAATTGTGGATTATGTTAAGAAGGAGGGTGCAGTTTTAGAAAAGGGGGACGTTGTTTTTCGAGGAAAGGGTAATGCCTGGCAGATAGCTTTAGCTGAAGAAAGGCTTTTAGGAATGATAGGTAAGGTATCAGGTATAGCTACAGCAAGTGCGCGTATGATAAAGATTGCGGAGGGAAGAATAAGGGTTGTTTGTGGAGCGTGGAAGAAGGTTCCTCCGGAAGTGAGGCAGGATTTCAGGGAAGCTATAAAGATCGGAGGAGCGGGCATTCGGATTTTAGAAGAGCCGTTTGTCTATCTGGATAAAAATTATATTCGCATGTTTGGGGGACTAACTCCCGCTATAAGGAAGGCGAAGGAAGTGGAAGGTAGGATAGTGGTAGTTCAATTACGTGGTGAGACGGCACCTTTACAAGAGGAAGTTGTTGAAGCATTGAGGGAAGGGGCAGGAGTAATAATGGTGGATACGGGAAATCTAGGGGACCTCAGTTATGTTAAAAAGGTAGTTTTTATGAAAGGATTTCGGGATAGAGTTAAAATTGCCTTTGGCGGAGGAGTAAAAGAAGATAATCTTAAGGAGGTTATAGAAGCTGGTGCTGATATTGTTGATGTGGGAAGAGCCATCATAGATGCTCCTATCTTGGATTTTAGCTTGGATGTTTTGGGAGGCTGAGGGTAATGAAATGGGATTTATTAGAGAAAACTACTTTTTGGGTAGAAGGAATTGAGCTATCTAATGTAAACTTGGAAGACCTATCAAGGGAGGCAGGTTTTGTTTTCGGATTTAAACCGGGTGAAGTTATAGTTGTTGATGTAAGACCAGGTTTAGTGGTTTTCGATGTTTTAAAAAAAGAAGTATTGGCTGAAGCCATAGTTGGAAAAGAGAGAGAGTTGCTAAAGCGCTTGGGCTCCATTAGTGGGGTGACCTTGGCTCCTGAAGCTAAAGTCCATTCAGAGGGGATTTTAGGCCTTATTGCGCTGGATGAGGAGGAAGCGAGCGACGTTATTGCAAGGTCAGCTCAGATGGCTTCGGAGATAATTAGTAATGTTTCTATGAGAGCTTTGGTTTTTGCATCCGGAAGTGAGTTGATATCGGGGAAAATACGGGATTTAAACTCTCCTTACATAATTAGCCTTTTGGAGGATTTGGGGTTTAGTGTGAGGTTTGGGGGAGTTTTAGAAGACGATGTTCGCAGTGTAGTAAGTAGGTTAAACGATGCTATAAGTAAGGGATTTGGTTTAATAGTCATCACAGGTGGCGTTGGGGCGGAAGATAAGGATTGTAATATAGAGGCCATATTGAGGCTCGACCCAAAGGCACATACTCCTTGGATACTAAAGTTTGAGGTGGATAAAAAACGCCATCATAAAGAGGGTGTGCGTATAGCGGTTGGTCGTTTAGGTTTGACAAGATTGATAGCTTTACCGGGGCCCCATGAGGAGGTTAAGATTGCTTGTCAAGTGATCAAGGAGTGTTTTTTAAAGGAAGTTGACGATAAAACCTTAGCTCAGGGAATTGCTAACGCCTTGAGGAGGCATTGGCAAGCTAAAACAAGGAAGGGAGCTGATTTTCATGGACCACAGGGAAGTTGCCTTAAGGTTGATTGAAGCGGAAAACAGTCGAAAGCCCATCGAGCCTCTTACTTCGACCTATCCAGGATTGAGCGTGGTTGATGCGTATAAGATTCAGTTGGAGGGTATAAAGATTAAGCTGGAACGGGGCAGGAAAGTGGTCGGCAAGAAAATAGGCCTTACGAGCAAGGCGATGCAGGAATTGCTTGGCGTGAACGAGCCTGATTATGGTCACCTTTTAGATAATATGCTTGTCTTGTGCGGTGAGCCTTGTAAGAGGGATGACCTTATTCAACCTAAGGTGGAGGGAGAAATTGCTTTCGTTTTGAAGAGTGACTTAAAGGGGCCAGGATTGACCATCACCGATGTTCTGAGGGCAACGGAGTTTGTCGTTCCTGCCATAGAGATAGTCGATAGCCGAATTCGCGACTGGAAGATAAAGCTTGAGGATACAATAGCAGATAATGCTTCCAGTGCAAGATTTGTTATAGGGAGTAAAGTTACGCCGGTTAAAAACATGGATTTGAGGCTTATAGGGATGGTTTTAGAAAAGAACGGAAAAGTTATGAACACAGGTGCAGGTGCTGCTGTATGGGGTCATCCTGCTGCTGCGGTGGCTTGGCTGGCAAACAAGCTTGCCGAGTTCGACATCGGTTTGGAGGCTGGGGAGATAATTCTTTCGGGGGCTCTCACCGCTGCTCTCGATGCTCAGAAGGGAGACGTTTTTACTGTCTCTTTCTATGAGCTTGGTTCAGTTAGCGTGCTGTTTGAATAATTCAGCTTTTTAGGAGGCGAGATGAATGGAAGAAAGGGTAAAAGTAGCCATATTGGGTCCTGGAAACATAGGAACCGATCTAATGTTTAAAATAATGAGGAGTCCATATCTACAACTTGAAATGATGGTTGGTATTGTCGAATCCGAGGGTATAAAAAGGGCTGAAAAGCTGGGTATTAAAACGAGCACGAGGGGTATAGATGCGGTCTTAGAAAGAGATGATATAAGGATAGTTTTTGATGCCACGACGGCTAAAGCTCATCTTAAACATGCACCTCTACTTGAGGATGCTGGCAAAATAGCCATCGACTTGACGCCTGCGGCTATTGGTGTTCAGGTTATCCCGGTTGTTAATTTGGATGAGGTTTATGAAGCTTCTAATTTTAACCTGGTTACTTGTGGGGGGCAGGCTACGATCCCGACAGTTTATGCCATAGGGCAAGTTGCAGGAGCGAAATATGCTGAAATAGTTGCGGCTATTGCGAGTAAAAGCGCTGGACCAGGAACGCGCCAAAATATAGATGAGTTTACCCAGGCTACTGCTGAGGCTATTTGTAAACTTGGAGGGGCGAAGAAAGGCAAGGCAATAATAATTCTTAACCCTGCGGAACC
>LGFB01000127.1 GCA_001508835.1 bacterium 42_11 | reverse complement strand
GTTTAGAGAGTATTTCATCGGGGAGGTCAAGACTTCCATCTTGTAGGATATCCACCTCTATGCCTGCAAGTATCTTTATGTTATGGTAGCGTTCTTGAATGGCCCTTATTTCCTCTATCTGTTTCAACACACGTTCTTCATCCAGCCCTCGGGCAACACCGAGGGCTTTAGAATGGTCAGTTATGGCTATATATTTATAGCCTCTTTCTAAGGCCTTTTGAACGAGCTCCTCTATGGAGTGAGCTCCATCACTCCATTTGGAATGGACATGCAGGTCTCCTTTAATATCGGTTATTTCAATCAGTTTAGGTAGATTTCCTTCAAGAGCGGCTTCTATTTCTCCTCTATCTTCTCTAAGCTCAGGAGGGATCCACGGTAATCCTAAAGCGTGATATACATCTTCTTCTGTGTAGCCCGCTATCTTTTCATCGTTCTCTTTGAAAACGCCGTATTCGCTTACCTTCAATCCTTTCTTGATAGCGATTTGCCTTAGATGGATATTATGGTTTTTGGATCCTGTAAAGTATTGTAAAGCAGCGCCGAAACTCTCTTCAGGAACAACTCTTAAATCTACCTGAAAGGCCTCGTTGGTCAAGATGCTCGATTTTGTAGGACCCATTCCTAAGACTTCCATTACGAATGGCAAAGAAACGAATCTTTTCATAACATCCATTGGCTCCGTGGAAACTACTAATATATCCAAATCCTTAACAGTATCTTTCATTCTTCGTAAGGAGCCAGCTGCACTTATCTTTTTCACAGAAGGAGCCTCGCTTAGTTTGGCTATTATTTCCTGAGCTAAGGGGAGTATTCTTCCCAACGACCTTCTTTCTCGGCTTTTCCTCCATAGAGAGATGCCTTTAAGGATTTTTTCCTCTGTTTTGGCTCCTACGCCAGGCAAGCCCGCAAGCATCCCCTTTTTAGCGGCATCTTCTAATTCCCTAACGCTTTTTATTCCAAGTCTCTCGTAAAATAACTTCGCCTTTTTGGGACCTACTCCAGGGACAGATAAAAGCTCAAGAAGCGTTGGAGGTATACCTTTTTTGAGCTTTTCATAATCCGCTATTCTACCTGTGCTAAGAAACTCCATTATCTTGGCAGCTAAGTCTTTCCCTATACCGGGGATTTCGGTAAGTTTGCCTTTCTTAGCTAAATCTTCGATATCCTCGCTCAACGCTTCTAAGTTTTGAGCTGCCTTTCTATATGCTCTTATTTTGAAGGGGTTTTCGTCTTTTATCTCAAGTATGTCGGCTATTTCGTTAAAAATCTTGGCTATTTCAATGTTTTTCAGTTACCCATCCCTCCTTTAATAGGAATTCTATAACATTAGAGAAGGTTTTGGAAGCCTCGCTATGGGGAGCATGTCTTAGAAAGCTTAAACCTTTGTCGCTCCATTCTACTATTTGCGGGTCAAACGGAATTTGTCCGAGGAAGTTTAGGTTCCACTTCTGTGCAGCCTCTTTGCCTCCATTTTTCCCAAAGAGGTTTATTTCGTTTCCACAGTGAGGGCATTTGAACCCGCTCATGTTTTCTATTATCCCGATAATTGGAATGTTTAATTCTTTTGCAAAGTTAACAGCTTTTTCTACATCCAAAAGGGCTACCTCCTGGGGGGTTGTTACTACTATGAATCCATCTAACTTTCCTATTAACTGAACCAGGCTTAGTGCTTCATCACCCGTTCCTGGTGGAAGGTCTATTATAAGATAGTCGCAATCTCCCCAATCTACTTCTCCCAAGAGTTGTTCAATTGCTCTCATTTTTATAGGTCCTCTCCATATTATTGGGGTTCCTTTTTCTTTTAATAGAAAACCTACCGACACGATTTTAAGGTTTTCTCCCAGTAATACAGGTTTTATCTTGTTATCTTCTATGGTTAGCAATTTATCTTCTACTCCAAGCAGTTTGGGTATATTTGGCCCGTGAAGGTCTAAATCGAGTAAGCCTACTTGTTTGCCTTCCATTGCTAACCCTAAAGCAAGATTAGCAGCTACAGTGCTTTTGCCTACGCCACCTTTGCCACTTATTATTGCTATTTTCCTTTTTACACGGCTAAGATTTTCTGCTACGGGGATTCTTCCTGGCATTTCCATAAAGTTTCGCCTCCTCAGGCTAATTTTTGATACCATATTTCTTTAACAGTTCCTGAAATCTTTTTTCTATATCGTCTTCTTCCTTTTCTTTTTGGGGTTTTTGGGAAGGAGTTTCTGTGTAAGGCTGTGTTTGTTCAGGAAATGTGTAAGGGGCGTTTTTCTGAGGGATGTTAGTGGGGATGCCATGGATATCACACGTTTCCGTTGGTTCGGTGCCTTTTACAAATGCTTCTTCGATTATCTTGGGGCAAGATTCTGATGGGAGTTTCCCCGTTTGAGCGCAAACCTTGACGAATACGATGTCATTTGGTATAGGAAAATCTCTTACGGGAGCGTTTTTAAGGGCTTTTTCCATGAATTCTTTCCATATAGGAGCTGCTACTCTTCCACCTGTCATTCCTTCCCCAAGGGGAGAGCAATCATCGTTCCCAATGTATACTGCTGCAAGCAACTCTGGTGTAAAGCCAATAAACCACGCGTCCACAAAATTGTCGGTAGTCCCTGTTTTGCCTCCACATGGTCTGTTTAACATAGCTCTTACGCCCGTTCCTCTTTTCACGACATGTCTCAACATGTCTATCATAAGGTAGGCTGTTTCTTCACTTAATACCCTTTCTAACGTTGGCAGGTTTTTTTCAAGTAAGTTCCCATTTCTATCTCTGACCTCGAGTATTGCAATTGGCTTTACGTTAAATCCTCCGTTTGCAATACAAGCGTAAGCCCTTGCCATTTCTAAGGGGGTAACCGTAGCTGATCCTAAAGCTATAGATAAATCATTTGGCAAGGGACTCTTTATACCCATTTTACGTGCATATTCTATTATCTTACTAGGGCCTAATTCCTGGGCTACCTTTACTGCTACCACATTATATGAGTGTTCAAAGGCCTCTCTTATAGTTACCCATCCGTGAAATTCCCCATCATAGTTAGAGGGTTTCCATCCATTTGGAAATTCTATGGGCGAATCTTCCACGAGTGTGCTTTCGGTGAAACCGTTATCAAAAGCAGCTGTATACAAAATGGCTTTGAATGCCGAGCCTGGTTGCCTAAGTGCTTGAGTTGCTCTGTTAAACTGACTTTTCCTGAAATCCTTCCCTCCCACCATTGCTTTTATAAAGCCTGTTTGGGGGTCTAATGCTACTAAAGCTCCATTTGCAGGTGCTTTACTCATGGCTTCCTCGGCATACCTTTGAAGATCAAGGTCCAGCGTAGTGTAAATTTTTAGTCCTCCTCTATATACTTGCTGAGTGCCGTACTTCTCAAGCAGGTATTTTAAAATGAATGTAACAAAGTACGGAGCTTTCCACCCTTTCGCTTCTTGATAGTTAGAGAATACAAGAGGTTCTTCCATGGCTTTCTCTGCTTCTTCGTGGGATATATAGCCCAGTGCCTCCATTCTCTTTATAACGTATCTTGTTCTAGCTAAGGCCTTGTTTAAATTTTTGTAAGGGGAGTAAAATGATGGTGCTTTGATAACAGCAGCTAAAAAGGCGCACTCTGGAAGAGAAAGTTCCCAAACATTCTTGCCAAAGTATGTTTTAGCTCCCGCTTGGACTCCATAGGCTCCGTGTCCTAAATATATCTCGTTCAAATATAGTTCTAAGATTTTATCTTTGCTATAGGCTTGCTCGATCTTAAAAGCAAGCATTATTTCCTTTATTTTCCTTTCCAATGTCTTGCTCGGTGTTAAAAAGAGATTCTTTGCTAACTGTTGGGTAATTGTACTTCCTCCTTCAACGATTCTACCGCTTTTTATATTGTTAATTGCAGCTCTTATTATTCCTCTAATATTTATTCCATGGTGGTAGTAGAAGTCGCTGTCTTCGGCAGCCAGAACAGCATATATAAGATTTTTGGGTATTTTTTCCAAGGGAACCCATATTCTGTTCTCTTTGAATAGATTTGCTATTATTCTCCCCTTGGAGTCATATATTTGTGTGGTAAGCTCTGGTTCATATTCTTCCAGAATAGAAACATCCGGTAATCCTCTATACCAGAAAATCAATATACCTGCTATGATTCCAAAAAGTATGCCTGCTCCGATGAGAGCAATCATTAAAAGTATTCTTGGTTTTAAGGTTTTTCTAAGAAATGAGCTTTCTTTGATTTTGTTCTTTCTCTTTTTCATGGCTCCATTGCTTTAAAGATTATATCACAATTTGACATGGGTGCATGGTTTAGCAATTTCTTATGGAGGCATCTCTTGAAGAGCTTAAAACCAGTATTACTGGTATAATTTTTTGGGGGATATCAATTCTTTCTCTAGTTTTGTTAATATAGTAATATTATTGCGAAAGGAGATCCGACATGAGTAAGCTAAAGAACTTTATAGTGCTTTTCTTAATTTTATGTGTACA
>LGFB01000126.1 GCA_001508835.1 bacterium 42_11 | reverse complement strand
GGTTTGCATGAAGTCGCTAAGTATCTCTTTGACCCGCCTATTCATATGGGGTCTAATATGTTCCAACTTGCTACTAATCCTAAGGTTTGGGAATCATTATCGCCTGATTTGAGGGAGATTATTAAAAGTGCAGCTATAGCGGCTACGATTGAAGGTTATGCTAAGGCATGGGTAGAATCTGCTGAGGCATTTGAGAAGATAAAACAAGCTGGCGTTCAAATGACCAAGCTTTCAGTGGAAGATCAGAAGAAGGCAAAGGAGATAGCCTTTAAGATTCTTGAGGAAAAGTCGAAAGAAGACGAATACTTTAAGAAGGTGTGGGAATCACAAAAACGATTCTTACAGAAGATAAGGCCGTTCTACGAATTTAGCAAGTTTGATATATAGCTTGCAGAGGGAGGCAAGGAATCCCTTGCCTCCCTTTTAAAGTAACGGCGGTAAAAGGGGGAGAAGAAATGGGGAACACTATGCTTTTGGTGGAAAAGGTGGTTAGGGTTTGTGGCAAGGCGGGTGCATGGTTAGTTATTCCCTTGAACGCTGTTGTTCTTTATGAAGTTTTCATCAGGTATATTCTAAATAAACCTACCGATTGGGTTTACGATACTGCGTGGATGCTTTTCAGTGCTCTTTTCCTTTTGGGTGGGGGTTGGGTTCTTCAAGAGGGAAGACATGTCAGGATTGATATAATACTCGGTGCGTTGCCTAATAAACTTAGACTTTGGTGGGAGATAATCTTTTACGCTGTTATGCTTTTGCCTGTTATGGCTATCCTTACATGGAAAGGTATAGAATATGCCACTTATGCCTGGGTGACGGGTGAGAGGCTTTCCACAACCACGTGGGGTTTCCCCTCTGGACCTGTAAAAACCATGATTCCGTTGGGGTTCGGTTTGGTTTTTCTGCAGGGGATTTTGGAACTTATTAAGGTTTGTAAAAGACTTAATGAAAAGGAGGGGTAAAACGTGTCCTCTGAAGTAATAGCCTTGATTGCTATGATCTTAGTTATTGCATTGGTACTAACTGGAGTTAGACTTGCTTTTGCTTTTATGTTTTTAGCGGTCCTCTTTGGTTATTTGTACAGAGGTCCAAGGATCTTAGATTTGTTTATTCAGAAGACTTACGGAGTTATGCAGAACGAGGTTTTAATAGCGGTTCCTCTTTTCGTTTTTATGGGTATAATCCTGGAAAAGAGCGAGGCGGCGGAAAGGCTATTTAATGTTATGTTTCAATTATTTGGTCCTATTAGAGGGGGACTTGCTATAACTGCTATAATCATAAGCACTCTTTTTGCAGCTTGTACGGGGATAATAGCAGCTTCTGTTACTACGATGGCTTTAATTGCTTTCCCTGCGATGCTTAAGAGAAACTATGATAAAGGTCTTGCCTCGGGCGTAGTTTGTGCTGGTGGGACCTTAGGGATATTGATTCCTCCAAGTGTAATGTTGGTAATGATGGGACCGATGTGTAACCTTTCGGTAGCTAAGCTTTTTGCGGGAGCCATTTTCCCCGGTTTACTTCTCTCGGGTTTTTACACGGCTTACATATTGCTTTTGTCTTGGCTTAAGCCGGAAGTTGCACCAGCAGTTAGTGCTTCAGAAAGGACTGTGGATAAGAAGACCCTTATAATCCAAACCTTGATCTATATGGTCCCTGTTCTTGGTTTGCTTGTAGGAGTTTTAGGGTCAATTCTTTTTGGTTTCGCTACCCCAACAGAAGCTTCAGCTGTTGGCGCGCTTGGTGCAATTATAGTTGCATTAGCCTACAGGAGATTAACGTTTAACGTTCTTAAGGCAGCTGTTTATGAAACCTTAAAAATAACTTCAATGGTTTTCTTTGTCATAGTTGGAGCCGGAATGTTTACAGCGGTGTTTCTCTTTATGAGGGGTGGAGCTTTGGTTGAGTCCTTACTCTTGGCTACAGGCTTTGGTAAGTGGGGGATCCTCGCTTTGGTGATGTTTGTGGTATTCGTTCTCGGTATGTTTATAGATTGGATAGGCATACTTTATATCGTTATCCCGGTATTTTTACCTATCGCAGTTAACCTTGGCTTTGATCCTCTTTATTTTGTTGAACTAATAGCAGTTAATCTTCAAATGTCCTTTTTAACCCCGCCCTTTGCTTACTCCATATTCTTCCTCAAGGGAGTTGCTCCACCGGAGGTCAAAACCACCGATATCTATAGGGGAGTGGTTCCTTTTGTGGCCCTTCAGGCATTAGGGCTTGCCCTATGTATAATTTTCCCTGATATTGTAATGTGGTTACCCACCGTAACTCTTAAGTAGAAGGGGTTGGTACTTTGACTGGTTTAAGATTTTCTTCGGTAGACTCTAAGGCGGGAAGGACAATTGTTGGAAGGCTTCTTCCAGGCACAGATTTGATAGAAGGTATTCTAGCCTTGTGCAAAGAACACAATATAAACTTTGGTAGCATAGATGTAGTATTGGGAAGTCTAAGGAAGTTTACCTTCGTTTATCCTATAAGGGATGAATCCAAAAAAATGGGGGTTAGATATTGTGATCCAGTTGTAATAGAAGGGCCTATTGAGCTTTTATGTGGTGGCGGTTTGATTGGAGTCAATCGGAACGGCGAAAAAGCCGTGCATCTTCATCTCGTTGTTTCCGATAGGGAAGGAAAAGTTTATGGTGGACATGTGGTTGGTGGGAATCCCGTTCTCGTTACCGTTGAATTAGTTTTAAGAGAGCTTGAGGGGGTTAGTATAGTGAGGGAAGAGGATGAAGAGACAGGGTTCCCGCTTTTTAAGTTTAAAAATATTGTTTAGGTTTTGATTGTAATTTAAGCTTCTGGAGGTGAGGGGCAGGATAACAAAGAGATCCTGTCCCTCCTTTAGTTTTAAGTGGATATGTAAAGAAGAGGGGGTTATTTATCATGACCTTTGACTTTTCAGGTAAGCTGGCGTTGATTACAGGTGGGGCAAGGGGTATAGGTAAAGCTATTGCTTTAGCTTTTGCCAGCAAAAATGCTGTGGTAGTCCTCTTTGATATTATAGAACAAGAAGCGAAATCTGTTATTAAGGAGATAGAGGAAAAGGGTGGCAGGGGAGAGTTTTACAAGGTAGATGTTTCTAATTTGGAGGAGGTAAAGGAAGCTGTTAGCGGACTACTGAGTAAGTACGGTAAAGTGGATATTCTGGTCAATAATGCGGGTATTGTTTATACCAAACCCTTTGTTGAGTGTCTTCCAGAAGGGTGGACTAAGGTTATAGCGGTTAATCTTATGGGAGTTTTTAATACCTGTTATGCTGTTTTCCCTAAAATGTTGGAAAGAAGGTATGGAAAGATAATAAATATTGCTTCTGTTGCGGGTAAGCGAGGAGGAGGGATTTTCGGTAACTCAATCTATGCTGCCTCAAAGGGTGGTGTAATAGCCTTCACTAAAGCTCTGGCTCGGGAAGGAGGACCTTATGGAATCAATGTAAACGCCATTTGTCCTGGTCCTACAGAAACGCGAATGCTTGAAGGTTTTCCTGATGACAAGAGAAAGAGCTTTATAGAAACGATTCCTTTAAGAAGGTTTGGAAAGCCAGAAGACATTGCTTTTGCTGTTCTTTTTTTAGCTTCAGATTATGCCGATTTTATAACAGGTGAGATAATGGATGTAGATGGTGGCATAATGATGGACTAAATCTACTTTTTCACTCTGTCGAAAAATGGGTTTTTCCCAGACACGCTTAGCGGTATGCCATAAGCTACTTTAACATCTTCCCCGAGGAGCTTTAGGCTTGTGCAAGCTCTTCCGATTGAATACATTACTCTATTGTCCACGCAGTGTTCTTTCGCTATAGATACGGCTGAACCTATTGCTATTCCAAGATCTATAAGAGAACTGGCCTTTCTTGCGTTATCTTCATCCTCTATACCTTCAAAAGGTTCGCTTGTTTGCTTCCATTTGGTGCCGATAATTACCACAACCTTTCCTTCAATGTTTTTGGCATCTCTAATAAAGAAGGGAAGATTTTCTTTTTGGCCGATTTTAATCATTTCTTCCTGAACCCTTTTCAATTCTTCCCCCCATACTATTGCTGTGACGATCGAATCTAAACCCCTTGCTTTTGGCGCAGTTCTGGCTGCTATGCACATCTTTTCAGCAATATCTAAAAGCACATTTACATCGCTTTCTGGATTGATCTTTATCATTTTTCTTCCCTCCTTTTCATGGTTTTAGGAGTATCTTCCCACACTCTCCCCTTTCTATCAATTCCATTGCTTTCTCAAAATCCTCAAGCGGTAATTCATGGGTTATTATAGGCTCTAAGTTGAGTTTACCTTTTTCTAAAAGTTCTCTCACCTTCCACCATGTGGAGAAAATCTTTCTTCCGCTTATTCCATATACTCGGGCAGCCTTGAATACCAATAGAGAATTGGCTTCAAGGTTTATGTTTTCTCCAAAAAGACCTACCAAGCTAACCCTGCCGCCTTTGGTTAAGGCTTCCA
>LGFB01000125.1 GCA_001508835.1 bacterium 42_11 | reverse complement strand
TAAAAGTAGGTCCCGAAACTACATCACGAATTTGGGACAATCTTAATTCAGGAGAAAGGGTTGAAGCAGAAACAAGAGTATGCCCTTTCTCGTCATCTATTATCTGGGCATATATGTGATTTAAACTCTTAAAGACACATAAGCGCGGTCTTTCAGATGTCCCTTTTATCTTTTTTCTTAACCTTCTGTGTCTTATCCTTCTCATCTCTTGGCGAGAAGCAAGTTTTATCACTTCACTTTCACGCTCCTTTCTTACGCAGTCTTAGCAGCTTTTCCAGGCTTAAGCTTGATCTCTTCGCCCTTATAACGTATACCTTTTCCTTTGTAAGAGTCTGGCTCCCTGAAAGACCTTATTATAGCCGCTACCTGACCAACCAACCTTTTATCTATACCCTTTACTATTATTCTTTGTTGTTCCGGAACCTCTATGGTTACACCCTCGGGAGGCTCATACTCTATGGGATGAGAATACCCTAATGATAAAATAAGTTTTTTGCCCTCCATTCTTGCCCTATACCCTACCCCGACAATTTCAAGTTCCACCTCAAATCCTTCAGAAACCCCCTTAACCATATTAGCTAGCAATGCCCTAGTCGTTCCGTGTATAGCCCTGTGAAATTTGTCCGTAAAAGAGTTAACCACAATCAGAGTATTCCCCTCTAGCTTAACATCTATATCAGGATGAATTTCCATTGCCAAAGCTCCTTTAGGACCAGAAACTTTTACAAGTTTATTCTGAATCTCCACACTTACCCCTTGCGGTATCTCTATTGGCTTTTTCCCTATGCGAGACAATCCAAATCACCCCCGTTACCATACATAACAGAGAACCTCTCCACCAATTCCCTTTTCTCGAGCTTCCTTGTCGGTCATTATCCCCGCTGATGTAGAAAGTATAGCAATTCCTAATCCTCCCATAACCTTAGGCAATTTATCCTTACCCACATAAACCCTACGGCCTGGCTTGCTTATCCTTTTAAGGCCTGATATAACTCTCTCCTTGTTGGGGCCGTATTTCAAGAAAATTCTTATCATCGGAATTTTATCTTCCTTAACCAGTTTGAACCCTTTGATAAAACCCTCTCTTTTAAGAATCTTTGCTATTTCTAGCTTTATTTTAGAAAGGGGAATATCAACACTTTCATGGTAGGCAATAGTAGCATTCCTTATCCGCGTGAGCATATCCCCTATTGGATCAGTCACAAACATATCATCTTTCCCTCCTCACCAACTCGACTTTACAACACCAGGAATTTTGCCTTCACGTGCAAGTTTCCTAAAGCATAAACGGCACATATTGAACTTTCTCAGGAAAGCGCGTGGTCTACCACATAAGGGACACCTGTTACGCTTACGAACCTTAAACTTAGGTTCTCTTTTTGCCTTTTCCATCAGCGCTTTTCTAGCCAACCTTTTATCACCTCCGTCTAAACGGCATACCCAAGAATTCTAAAAGAGCCCTTGCTTCATCATCAGTCTCAGCAGTTGTAACTATCGTAATACTCATACCTCTCACCTTTATCACCTTATCATAATCAACCTCAGGAAATATTAGCTGTTCCCTTATTCCTATGGTATAGTTACCTCTCCCATCGAAAGAATTAGGAGAAAGCCCTCTAAAGTCCTTTATTCTCGGCAACGCTATGTTTATTAATCTATCCATAAAATCGTAAGCCCGATCTCCACGCAAAGTAACAAAGCATCCTATAGGTGCTCCTTCGCGCAGTTTGAAACCCGCTATGGACCTCTTAGCGCGTGCCACCACAGGCCTTTGTCCCGTAATCATAGCCAATTCTTCAACAGCAGCATCTAAGTACCTAGTATCATCCTTAGCTTCTCCGACTCCAATGTTAATTACTATCTTATCTATTCTCGGAACTTCCATTATGTTTTTATAACCAAATCTTTCCATCATCTTAGGAATCACTTCGTTCTTATATTTCTCCTTCAACCTAGGAATCATAACCCATATCTACCCCCTTAAATATTATCTATAACCTCTCCACACTTCTTACATACCCTAACCTTTCTTCCATCCTCCAAGAACGCGTGTCCAACTCTTGTTGGTTTAGCGCAAGCAGGGCATATTACCATTACCTTGCAAGCATAAATAGGAGCCTCCTGTGGAACAATACCTCCCTGTGGAGTCTTCTGAGTAGGCCTAAGGTGCTTTTTAACTATATTTATACCTTCAACTAAAACTTTGTTATCTTTAGGAAAAACTTTTAGTACCTTTCCCTCTTTTCCTTTATCCTTCCCAGACAAAACAATCACTTTATCTCCTTTTTTCACATGCATTATGGAATTACCTCCTTATACAACTTCCGGGGCCAAGGATATTATCTTCATGAAATTTTTGTCTCTAAGTTCTCTCGCCACCGGCCCAAAGATACGCGTACCCCTTGGTTCACCCGCGTCATTTATTAAAACGGCAGCATTATCATCAAATCTTACGTAACTTCCATCTTTCCTTCTTATTTCTTTTTTAGTTCTAACTATAACAGCCTTTACTACATCTCCCTTTTCTATGCCAGAATTGGGAATAGCCTCCTTAACAGAGGCTACTATTACATCTCCCACTCTACCAAAAAATCTTTCACTACCTCCTAAAACTCTTATGCATTTTATCAATTTCGCCCCAGAGTTATCTGCAACCTTAAGCACAGTCTCCTGATAAATCATGACGACAAGTCCACCTCCTCCATAACCAACTCTTCGGTTTTAGCTTTTTCAATTACTTCAACAACTTTCCATCTTTTTGTTTTACTAATAGGCCTACAAGACTTTATTCTTACTTTATCTCCTATCCCACACTTGTTTTCAGGATCATGCGCCACAAACTTCGACCTCTTTTTAACAGGCTTGCCGTAAACAGGATGAAGAGTTAACCGTTCTACTTCAACTATGACTGTTTTATCCATCTTGTCACTTATAACAGTGCCTATTAATTCCTTTCCCATATTTCCCATTCACTCCCTTCCCTCTCCAACCGATAAAATTCCAAGCTCCTTTTCTCTTATTACTGTTTTTATACGCGCTATATCTCTTTTAACTTGCCTTATTCTCATAGGATTGCCTAACTGCCCAACGGCTTTTTGAAACCTAAGGTTAAATAGCTCTTTCTTAAGTTCCTTATACTTCTCTCTGAGTTCATCTATGGTTAAGTCTCTTAACTCCTTAGCTTTCATTCACTCCCACCCCCCAATCCTTGCCTCGAAACAATGCGAGTACGGATTGGAAGTTTGGCATCTGCTTGCTTGAAAATTTCCTCAGCTTCCTCCCTCGAAACCCCAATCACTTCGAAAAGAATTCTGCCCGGTTTAACCACAGCAACCCAGTGATCTACGTTCCCTTTTCCCTTTCCCATTCTCGTTTCAGCGGGCTTTCTCGTGACAGGCTTATCAGGGAAAATTCTTATCCATATTCTTCCTCCTTTTCTAAGCGAACGCGTAATTGCAATACGAGCTGCTTCTATCTGCTGAGCTGTTATCCATGCAGGCTCTAAGGCCTGTAAACCATAGTCGCCAAACGCAAGAGTAGTTCCACCTTTAGCACGCCCTTTCATACGACCCCTTTGTTGTTTTCTATATTTAACTCTCTTTGGCATTAACATTCTTGCTTACCCCCTTATTCTGATTCTATACCAACCTCCATAGGAGTAGAAATCTCTTTATCTTTAGGCTCTGGAAGAACCTCACCGTGAAAAATCCAAACTTTTACCCCTATCTTACCGTATATGGTAAAAGCCTCTGCAAAACCATAGTCTATATCAGCCCTTATTGTTTGAAGCGGTAATCTACCCTCTAAATACCATTCTTTTCTGGCCAATTCTGCTCCTCCAAGTCTTCCACTACACATTATTTTTATTCCCTTAGCCCCTGCACGAAGGGCCCTCATTATAGCTTGCTTCATTGCTCTTCTATGAGAAACCCTTTTTTCTATTTGAGCAGCAATATGCTCAGCTACAAGCTGGGCATCGACTTCAGGTTTCTTAACCTCTTGAACATTCACAAATATTCTCTTTCCACCAGTCAGTTCACGAAGCTTATTTCTTGCATCTTCTATCTCCACACCTTTAGCCCCTATAACCAAGCCAGGTCGCGCTGTTAAAACAGTAATTCTAACTATGTTTGCAATACGTTCAATTATTATTTTAGATATTCCCGCATGATACCATCTTCTCTTTAAATACTCTCTTATTTTTATATCTTCATGAAGTTGATCGGTATAGGTCTTACCTTCTGCAAACCATCTCGAATCCCATGTTTTTATGACACCAAGCCTAAAGGCAGTAGGATGAACTTTTTGTCCCACACACTATCCCTCCTTTTCCTTTACAACCACAGTTATATGGCTCGTTCTCTTCCTTATAAGATAGGCCCTTCCCATAGCACGAGGCCTTATTCTCTTCATCGTAGGCCCCTGATCAACGCATATCTTAGAAATGTAAAGTCTATCCACATCCATGTTGAAATTATTCTCTGCAT
>LGFB01000124.1 GCA_001508835.1 bacterium 42_11 | reverse complement strand
ATTGGGATGAGTTATCTCCAGCTTTTCGTATCCTATGGTTTTGCTCTCCTTAGCTAAAGCAAGACACTCTTGAGGAGATATATGTCCCGATGCCAGTATTGCATCATATTCCTTACAAGCTCTTAAAATTTCTTGAACCTCCTCTTTCAATTTTCCCTCTTCGTTCAATATAGAAAGGGGCTCAACCTTTCTACCAAAGGAAGAAGTATTAACATAAGCTTTTATCCAGTGACCCTTTTCGGCTTTCTTAATAGCATATTCTGCGTCCGTGGTAGGCAACCAAATCACCTTTCCACCAGACCTAAGTGTTGCTAAAACCGTTCTTACATTTAAACCCCCTGTAGGTCCATTCAGAGCTATGCCCCCAAATACCTTAACACTTAATCCAAGTTGATTTGCCAAATGAGCACCATCAACTGTGGGAGCCAAATGGGTTTTTATAACTATGGCCTTCATTTTTCGAGAATCCGCTTCCTTAGCCAGTCTAAAAGCATCTCCATAGCGAGGAACATAATCAGGACCCACATGAATATGAAGATCTATCATGCCTTCCAAAATACCATCATCAACGAACATCCCTTTTCCTCCTCCGTTATTTTCCACCTTTTTCCTCAAAATACCTTTTTGCACCGGGGTGAAGAGGAATAGGAGTTTTAAAAGCTCCCTCTGGGTCTATCTGCTTTGCTATTGCATTCATGCTTTGCAGCTCCTCCAAATGATCAAAAATTGCCTTGGTTACCTTATAAACGAGCTCTTCATCCATATCGGACCTTACAATCAACACATTCCTTATACCAACAGCCACAGCATCTTTATCTAACTTATAAACTTCTTTAGGAACAACTACCCTTGTATAATACGGATGTTTCTTCAAAATCCCTGCCAATTTATCCTCATCTACGCTTATAAACTTTATCTTCTTGGTTGTAGTTAATTCCACAACTGCAGACGCAGGATAACCCGAAAGAGCAAGGGCAGCATCTACATTACCATCGCCTAAGTTCCTGAAACCATCACTATAAGAAAGGTAACTTGGAACTATATCATCCATGGTAAAGCCGTATTCCTCAAGAACAGCTTTCATAACCGGTATTGTTCCCCCACCTGCAGGACCAACAGCTAATCTTTTTCCCTTCAGATCATAAACACTATTAATAGGAGAATTTGCCAATGTTATGATATGAAGTATGCTTGGGTGGAGCGAAGCTATTGCGCTTATTTTTAACTTCTCCTTATACGGAGGCATACCATTAATACCGAAATAAGCTAAATTTGCATTTGTAAGCCCGAACTCTACTTCTCCGCGAGATACCAATCTTGGGTTTGCTACTGAACCTCCTGTGACCTCCGCTGTAACCTCCACATCTTTAACATATTTGTTGATGAGATTTGCAATGCTCTGGCCCAAAGAGAAATACGCACCACCAACGCTTGCCGTTCCAATACTCAAATATTTTTTCTCCGCTGTTAAGGCTCCCCCAGACACTCCAAAAATAAGAAAGGCCATGACCGAAATTACGAGCAATTTGCCTATCCACTTCTTACCCCCCATCGCCTATCCCCTCCTTAGGTTTTGTTTAACGATACCTCTATCCTTTAAAGCCTTTACAAGGCTTTCTGCCGCTTTTTTCCTGTGCTCCCTTATAAAAAATTCCAGCTCCTCCTTTTTCCTTTCCTTTATAAGCTCTACTATCTTTTCATGCTCTAACAGAGATTCCTCTCCTCTACCAGGAGCAAGCATAAACACAGCCCTTGTTCTTTCCCATTTATTCCAGAGCTCCATAATTAACTCGTATAGCTTTCTATAAGGGGTTAACGAACAAATAAACGAATGAAAACTTTTGTTGAGGTTACCATACTTAACATAATCCTCAGATTCTAAAGCCTTTCGCATTTCATCCAAGAGCTTCTCTAACTTTCTCAGCTCCTTGTCCGTAAAATAATCAACGCTTTCTCGTGCAGCAAACCCCTCAAGAACCCCCCTTATAATGTAGGATTCCATCACATCAACCTCATCGATCTCTTTAACCACAGGGCCAACATGCGTTTTAATCTCAACTAAACCCTCACTCTCAAGAATTCTTAAGGCTTCCCTGACAGGCGTCTCACTGATACCAAATTCCTGAGCAATTCTCCCAATAACCAGACGGTCCCCCGGCTTATAAACGCCACTAACTATATCTTCCTTAAGCTTTTCGTAAACAATTTCCACCTTGGTTTTATAGATCATCATCCATCACCCATTATATAGTATATATCATATATAACACTTGTCAACAAAATTTTCCAAAAAAATTTTTTATAACCTTACTTATAGAAGAAAACGCTCGTGCTATAATATAATTGAAAAACAACAGAATACAGCCCACGTTCCCTGGGGGAGCTCCTGCTAAGCGGGGCTGAGAGGAGAGCGCAAGCTCTCGACCCCTTGAACCTGATCCGGGTAATACCGGCGGAGGGAAACGGGAAGTCAACCTGTAAAAAGAACCCTCCGCCTATAGAGGTGGAGGGTTAAATCATTTTTAAAGGGGGTTACCGAAATGAAGGACATTTTAATATCAAAGGCTATTTTAGAAAGTTTCTTTAATAAGCTCAGAGATTCTTTAGAGTTAGATGTAGCGATAGTGGGAGCAGGCCCAAGCGGTCTTGTAGCCTCTTATGAGCTTGCTAAGAAGAAGGTTAAAATTGCGATATTTGAGGAAAGAAACACCCCCGGCGGAGGCATATGGGGAGGAGGAATAATGTTCAACGAAGTTGTTTTAGAAAAGGAGCTTGAAGACTTCTTAAAAGAGCTTGATATAAAGTACAAATACGTTGAAGACTACATTGTAGTAGATTCTACCCATTTTGCATCTGCTCTTATATACCATACAACGACATGGGGAACAAGAATCTTTAATAGTATTAGCGTCGAAGATATTGCGATGCAAAACAACAGAGTCTGTGGAGTAGTAATAAACTGGGGACCGGTCAAAAAGTTAGGTCTACATGTAGACCCTATAACAATCAAGGCTTCTTATGTTGTAGATGGCACAGGACACCCCGCAAATGTGGTTTCCCTACTTGTAAAAAGAGGGCTTTTAGAGAAGAAAACCGAATTTCCCATGAACGCGGAAGAGGCTGAAAAATTTGTAGTAGAAAAAACAGGAGAAGTTTTTCCTGGCTTACTCGTTTCAGGAATGGCGGTATGTGAAGTTTATGGGGGACCAAGGATGGGACCAATCTTCGGTGGAATGGTTTTATCTGGGAGAAGAATAGCAGAAATAATAACAGAAAGGGTGAACAAAAGATGACCCAAATGGAAATGGCAAAAAGAGGCATAATATCCGAGGAAATGAAGAAAACCGCAAAAGAGGAAGGCATAGAGGCAGAAATAGTTAGAAAAAGAATTGCTGAAGGCAAGGCGGTAATCCCTGCAAATAAACTCCGCAAGCTTCAAAAGCCCATAATAGTAGGAGAGGGATTCAGCGTTAAAGTGAATGCAAATATTGGAACTTCCAAGGGTTTTTCCTCCTTAGAAGAAGAAAAAGAAAAAGCAAGGGTAGCCATCGAATACGGAGCTGATGCCTTAATGGTGCTATCCACATGGGGAGATTTAAAAGCTATAAGAAAAGCAATCATAGAAATCTCTCCCATTCCCGTAGGGTCCGTTCCCATTTATGATTCCGCAGTTAAAAGCTATGAGATCGGGAAAAATGTCGTTGATTTCTCTGAAAAAGACTTTTTAGAGATGGTTATAGATCATGCCAAAGATGGTATAGATTTCATGACCATACATGTAGGAGTCACGCAGAGGGTTTTAGAGTTTATAAGAAAATCAAAGAGGACTTTAAAGATCGTTAGCCGTGGTGGAAGTATAATAGCCGGTTGGATGTTAAAAAATAAAAAAGAAAATCCCTTCTACAAATACTTTGACGAATTACTGGGCATAGCAAAGGAATATGACATCACACTAAGCCTTGGTGATGGAATGAGACCTGGAGCTATCGTAGATGCAAGCGACTCACAACAATTTGAGGAGCTATTTGTCTTGGGAGAACTTGTAGAAAAAGCCAGAAAAAAAGACGTTCAGGTGATGATAGAAGGACCTGGGCACCTCCCGCTAAACGAGATAGAAATGAATGTGAAGCTTATGAAAAAAGCTGGAAAAGGAGCACCTATCTTTCTCTTGGGACCACTCCCTACAGATAGAGCCATGGGATATGACCATATAGCCTCTGCAGTGGGAGGGGCATTAGCAGGATATCTTGGAGCAGATTTTCTTTGCTATGTTACCCCCTCTGAACACATCTCTTTACCCACAATAGAAGATGTAAGAGAAGGCGTTATAGCCTCAAAAATAGCAGCTACCATCGCAGATGTAGCAAGGGGAAATGTAAATGCCTGGAAATTAGAAAGGGAAATGGCCATCGCCAGAAAGGAATTTAACTGGGAAAAGATGTTTAGGCTTTCCATCGCGGGTAAAATTGCAAAAGAAAAACATTCCAAACGTCCATACGATGGAGATGGGTGTTCTATGTGTGGCCCATTTTGCGCTATAAAAATAGCGGAGGAATGTTTATGATAAAATTTTATTGATGGGTTTTAACCAATGGCTGCTTAAAAAAATATATCCCAAGGAAAACCCAAATAGAAAATCTATAGGATATCTCGAAGGATGGATAAGCATCGGCG
>LGFB01000123.1 GCA_001508835.1 bacterium 42_11 | reverse complement strand
TGAGCTCGTCTGTAGTAACTCTCTTGGAGCAGAAGGGCTTGATACCGCTTCCGGGCTTCTTAAGGAGGAGATGAAGCTATTAGGATCTATGATATTGGAGTGCGCTTATGCTTCAAGGGTTCCTGCAGGTAAGGCTTTGGCTGTTGATAGGGAAAAATTTGCAAAGCTTGTGAGTCAGAGGATAACATCTCATCCACTGATAGAGGTCGTGAGAGAAGAGGTAAAGGAAATTCCGGGTGATGGAGAAGTTATTGTCGCTACAGGACCATTGACTTCTCAGTCCCTTGCTCAGAAGTTGAGGGAACTTTTAGGGTCTGATTATCTATACTTTTACGATGCCGTATCCCCCATAGTTACTTACGACTCCCTTAATATGGATAAGATCTTTAAAGGATCAAGGTATGGCATAGGTGAGGATTATTTAAACTGTCCCATGACCAAAGATGAGTATGAGGCCTTTTGGGAAGAGTTAATTAAGGCAGAGCGGTATCCTCTTCACCCCTTCGAAGACCCAAAATACTTCGAGGGGTGTTTGCCTATAGAAGTCATAGCCTCAAGAGGAAAGGAAACCCTTCTTTACGGTCCTCTTAAACCCGTTGGTTTAATTGACCCCAAAACCGGTAAGATGCCTTATGCTGTGGTTCAGCTAAGAAAGGAAAACGTGGAGGGAACGCTTTATAATCTGGTAGGTTTTCAAACGAACCTTAAGTGGAGCGAGCAAAAAAGGGTCTTTCGAATGATTCCCGGCCTTGAAAATGCGGAGTTCGTCAGATACGGAGTCATGCACAGAAACATATTTATAAACTCTCCTACCCTTTTAGATAGATCTCTCCGATTTAAGAAGGATAGAAGGATACTTTTTGCCGGTCAGATTGTGGGCGTTGAAGGTTACATGGAATCCACCGCCATGGGTTTAGTGGCAGCTTTAAGTATCTTGTGTGACGGAGAAATTGATATACCTGAATATACCATGATAGGTTCCCTTTTAAAGTATATTACAACGGCTTCTCCTTCACACTTTCAACCCATGAATGCCAACTTTGGTATACTTCCCCCCCTTGACGTTAAGGAGCGAGATAAGAAGCGGAGAAAAATAAAGCTTTCTAACAGGGCTATAAATGCCTTGACAAATTGGCTTAAATGTGTAAAATATCAGCTTAAAATGGGCTTTGAAGTAGTTTTAGATGAATTTTTACGAGAGCTTAGTTTCTTTAGAGGCTTTTCAGAACATACGATCAAGGCATATTCTTCTGATATATGTGCTTTTTTATCTTTTTTAGAAGAAAGAAATTTAAATCTTGATAGGCATGCGTTATGGGAATACAGAGTTTTCCTTTCTTCTCAGGAGTACGAGAGAAGCAGTATAGCGCGAAAGCTTTCTTCATTGAGGGCTTTTTTAAAGTATCTTCAGAGGAATGGACTTTTAAAGGAAAGCCTTGACAGACTTGTTAAGAATCCGAGGATGAACAGGCCCTTGCCAAGGGCCTTATCTAAGGAGGAAGTAGAAAGGCTTATATCCTGTGCGTCGAGCTTAAGAGATAGGGCTATAATTGAGTTCATTTATGCCACAGGTGTCAGGGTTGGGGAACTCGTTTCCTTGAATTGGAGCGACATAGATTGGAACAATGAAATAGTAAGGATCTTAGGAAAGGGTAATAAGGAGAGAATCGTTCCTATAGGTTCTAAAGCCCTCGAGGCTTTAAAGGCTTACGGAAAAGAGGGAGGCATGAACGGTCCCTTGTTTAAGAACAAGAAAGGTGGCAGACTTACAGCAAGGAGCGTTGAGAGGATAATAAAAAATGTGGCCCTTCGGGCGGGTTTAGGGGGGGATATTACTCCTCACGTCTTGAGGCATTCTTTTGCCACTCATCTTCTTGAGGGAGGAGCGGACTTAAGGATTGTTCAGGAGCTTTTGGGGCACTCCAGCCTTGCTACGACGCAGATATATACGAAAATAACCTTAGAGAGAATGAAGGAGGTGTATAACTTTGCTCATCCGCGAAGTTAGGTCGACTACCGTTATAGCTTTGAAACATAAGGGTGAATCGGTCATGGGCGGAGATGGCCAGGTTACGATGGGAGATATAGTTTTAAAGGAAAGCGCCAGAAAGGTTAGAAGACTCTATAATGGGAGGGTTCTCGCGGGATTTGCTGGGGCTACCGCTGATGCCATGACTCTTCTTGAACGGTTTGAGGGAAAGCTTGAAGAATACCAGGGTAATTTGCTTAGAGCAGCGGTTGAGATGGCTAAAGATTGGAGAACCGACAAAGTTTTAAGGAGGCTTGAAGCCCTTCTGGTAGTTATGGATAGAGAGAAATTGTTGCTCATATCCGGCACGGGGGATATAGTCGAGCCAGATGATAATGTCATAGCGGTGGGCTCGGGTGGGGCCTACGCCCTTGCGGCTGCGAAGGCATTGATGGCTCACTCTAACCTTTCTGCGGAGGAGATAGTTAGAGAAGCCTTAAGGATTGCATCCGCTTTATGCATATATACAAATAATAATTTTATTATAGAGAAGCTTTAAAGAGAGGTGATTTTTATTGTCCTTAGAAGGGTTAACACCTCGACAGATAGTTGAAGCTCTGGATAAATACATTATTGGCCAGGATGAAGCAAAAAGGGCTGTAGCTATAGCCTTAAGAAATAGAATAAGGAGAAAGGCTCTTCCTCCGGAGCTCAGGGAAGAGGTAGCTCCTAAGAACATCTTGATGATAGGTCCTACGGGAGTTGGTAAGACTGAAATAGCCCGCAGACTTGCAAACCTTGTGGGAGCTCCCTTTGTTAAGGTTGAGGCGACGAAGTTTACCGAGGTTGGTTATGTGGGAAGAGATGTAGATTCTATGATAAGGGAGCTTGTCGAAGTTTCTGTCCAGATGGTTAAGGCGGAAAAAATAAGTGAGGTTATGGAGGAAGCTCGTGCTCATGCTGAGCTTAGGATTATTGAGGCGCTTATGCCAGGCGTGAGATTCTCCTATGCTGCCCAGGAGCCGGGAGCTTATGAGCCTTCGGTGAGAGAAAGTACCCGTCAGAGGCTTCTGGAGATGCTCAGAAGCGGTCAGCTTGAGGATAGAGTTATTGAGGTAGATGTGGTTGATAGGTCTATGCCGAGGGTTGAAGTCTTCACAGCCATGGGGGTCGAGGATCTTGGCATCAATTTCCAGGATTTGCTCGGTAATCTCTTTCCCCCAAGGATGAAAAGGAGGAAACTAAAGGTTAAGGAGGCAAGAAAGATCTTGGAGCAGGAGGAGGCTCAAAAGCTCATAGATATGGACGAGGTAGCTCAAGAGGCGATAAGGCGGGCAGAGGAGACCGGGATAGTTTTTATAGACGAGATAGACAAGATAGTAAGCAAGGGAAGCACGCATGGTCCTGATGTCTCGAGGGAAGGTGTTCAAAGGGATATTTTGCCCATAGTTGAAGGTTCCACGGTAATAACGAAATACGGCCCTGTTAGGACTGACCATATCTTGTTTATCGCAGCTGGGGCTTTTCATATAGCTAAGCCTTCAGACCTCATTCCTGAGCTTCAGGGAAGATTTCCTATCAGAGTTGAGCTTAAACCCCTTCATAAGGAGGACCTTGAGAGGATTCTGGTGGAGCCTAAAAATGCTCTTGTGAAGCAATATAAAGCCTTGTTAGCTACCGAGGGGGTAGAGCTTGAGTTTACTCCCGAGGCAATAGGCAAGATAGCCGAAATAGCATACAGGATAAACGAGGAGATGGAGAATATAGGGGCAAGAAGACTTCACACGGTTATGGAGAAGCTTCTTGAGGATATCTCCTTCGAAGCTCCGGAAAGAAGGGGCACGAAGGTGATCATAGACGAGAAGTATGTAGTTGAAAAGCTCTCCTCTATAGTGGGGAGAAAAGACCTGAGTCAATACATCCTTTAGGGAGGGATGAGAATATGGCTAAAACAAATGAGACGGGGATTTTAGAAGAACTTCTCCGGAAGGAACGTAAGATAAGCAGGCTAATTGAGCGTCAAGCAGGGCGTGAAGTGGATTTCATGGCTATAGCTGATGTCTTAAGCGAGGTTATCGAGGCTAACGTCTATATCTCTGACAGGGACGGCAAGATACTTGGTCATGCCCTGTTAAACGATTATGACTGTCCTGAAGTGACAAAGGTGTTAAAGGAAGGAAGGTATCCTGAGGAGTATAATGAAAAGCTCTTAAGAATAATTGAGCCAATGGTTAATCAAGCTCCTAAAAGCGGAAGGTGTTCCTATTTTCTTGATGTGGAATGTAAATACCCCAACAAGTATGTCAGCTTCTTCCCTATAGTTGGCGGTAGCGAGAGGCTTGGCACCCTTGTGGTTGCTCGTTTTGATAACGGACTTTCATTGGCGGATCAAATCTTGGCGGAGTATGGGGCTACCATAGTGGGTATAGAAATATTGAGAGCAAGAAACGAAGAGATGGAGAAAATGGCCAGAGAGCAGATAACGGTTCAGCTGGCTTTAAGAACCCTTTCCTATTCGGAGCTTTCTGCTATGAGAAAGATCTTTGAAAAATTTAACGATAGCGAGGGTGTTGTCATAGCAAGTAAGATAGCCGGGGATATAGGTGTAACTCGCTCCGTGATAGTTAACGCTTTAAGGAAGCTTGAGAGCGCGGGCATAATAGAGACGAGATCTCTTGGTATGAAGGGGACCTACATCAGGGTTATTACTCCTCTCTTCTTGAAGGAACTTAAGGTTAAATAACTAAAGGT
>LGFB01000122.1 GCA_001508835.1 bacterium 42_11 | reverse complement strand
CCCCTTAACTGGCATTTATGGAGATAGCAATATGGGAGGCCATTTGGCATCGGAGCTTAAGTATGCGGGTTATGACATGGTCATATTTGAAGGGGCGTCGGATAAGCCTGTCTACATACTCATAGATGATGACAAAGTGGAAATAAGAGATGCTTCTCATCTTTGGGGTAAGGGAACTATTGAAACGGAGAAAGCACTTAAAGATGAATTAGGAGAGGACTTTCAAATAGCTGTTATTGGCCCGGCTGGTGAGAATTTGGTTAAGGTCGCCATAATAAGACACGACTTCGGTAGAGAATCGGCAAGAACAGGTGTCGGAGCCGTGATGGGCTCTAAGAAGATAAAAGCTATCGCTGTCCGTGGCACGAAAAGCATACCTGTTGCTGACTTTGACAGGTATTTCGAAATCGGGAAAGAAATGTTTAAAAAACTCATGTCAAGCCCCATATTCCCGGAATTTCAAAGATATGGAACTTCAATGGTTGTGGATTGGGTTAACCAAGTGGGAGCTTTTCCAACGAAAAACTTCCTCACGGGGTATCACGAAAATTATAAAGAAATGAACGGAGAAGCTATGAGAACAAGAGTAGTTGTCCATGATAAGGCTTGTGGTTTCTGTCCTATAGCATGTGGTAGCTATTCCTGTGTGGAGTACAAGGGCAAAAAATATTATGTAGAAGGACCAGAATATGAGACCATAGGCATGATTGGTGGGGACTGTGTAATGCCCTCCATATACGAGGTTACCTATGGTAACTATGTTTGTGATAATCTTGGCTTGGATACCATTTCTACGGGTGGAATAGTGGCTTTTGCAATGGAATGTTACGAAAAAGGGATAATAACAAAGGAAGATACCGATGGGCTGGAGCTAAAATGGGGAGACATAGAAGCCTTTGCAAAGCTTGCAGAGATGATAGCCTATAGAAAGGGCATAGGAAATATACTTGCGGAGGGAACAAAAAGGGCAGCTGAGCATTTTGGAAAAGATACCATGAAGTTTGCCATGCAGGTCAAGGGAATGGAGATAAGCGCTTATGAATCCCATTGGGCTCCAGCGATGCTTCTTGCTTATGCTACTTGTGATATAGGAGCGCATCACAATAGAGCATGGGCTATAACTTATGATATTGAAGTGGGAAGAGAAAAGATAACCAAGGATAAAGCTGAAAGAGTGGTTTTCCTCCAGCACGCGAGACCCATGTTTGATGCCCTTGGCGTTTGTAGACTGACTTGGGTAGAATGTGGCTTGGATCTGGAATATTATGCTAAAATTTATAGCGCAATAACTGGTTGGGAAACGACGTTGGAAGACCTTCTCAAAGCTGCCGAGAGAGCTTGGAATCAAAATAGACTCTTTGCTATAAGGGAAATACCTGATTTTGGAAGAAAATACGATTATCCACCTGCAAGATGGATGGAAGAACCTGCTATAAGCGGACCAACGCAAGGCAAGTTTATTCCTAAAGAGGATGTAGATAAACTCCTTGACTTCTATTATGAAGTCAGGGGTTGGGATAAAGATGGAAGACCAACTCCTGAAAAAATAAAGGAATTAGAATTGGAGGTGATTGAGTAAAGGGAGGTTCAAAGCCTCCCTTTACTTTTATAGGATGGCGGTAAAAGTAAAAACAGGTGGGCTTCTATTAAAAAAGTATATCCCAGAGGTAAGCTATGTAGAAATAGAGGGTTCTATTACTGTAAAAGAGCTTCTTGCGAAACTCGGTGTGCCTGAAGAATTAGTAGCAGGCATAGTGGTGGATGGAAAGGTAGTAGACAAGTCTCAGATAATAGAAGATGGCCAAGAAGTTGCTCTTATGGCTCCTATCGCTGGTGGGTAAAGGTGTTTGAAAAGGTAGCAGATGTAGTTATAATTGGTGGGGGAATTCACGGTTGTTCTTTGGCTTACCATCTTGCTAAAAAGGGATGCAAAAATGTTGTATTATTGGAGCAAAAGTTTTTAACCTATGGAGGTACAGGAAGGTCTGGTGGAGGTGTAAGGCATCAGTTTGGGACTGAAATAAATTGCATATTGGCTAAATATAATGTTGAGAGTTTTAAGAAACTTTCAGAGGAGCTTGATTATCCTAAGGGAATAGAATTTGAGCAAGGAGGATACCTTTGGATTGCTTATACGGAAAGGCAGTTTAGACAGCTTGAGAAGAATGTGAACTTACAAAATAAGTTGGGAATACCATCTAAAATGCTTTCTCCAGAGGAAATTAAGGATGCTTTTCCTTATCTTAACATAGAAGGGATTATAGGTGGGAGTTTTTGCGAGGAAGATGGACACATAAATCCCTTTCACGCTACTATGGCCTATGCCGAAGCTGCTAAAAGGCTTGGAGTTACGATACGCATATACACCAAAGCAATTGGTATCAAAGTAAAAGGAGATAAAGTTACAGGAGTTCAAACGGAGAAGGATTTTATATCCACTCCCATCGTTGTAAATTGTGCAGGTCCATGGGGAAAGGAAATCGCTTCTTGGGTTGGAATAGACCTTCCCCTATACCCAGAAAGGCATCAGATTTTGGTTACCGAGCCGGTGGATAGGGTATTAAAAGCGTTAATTCTGTGCCTGGATGACGGTTCTTATTGGAAACAGACTCCGATGGGGAATTTCATGCTTGGTATTGGTAACCCGTTGGAGGTAAGAGCTTTAAATATGAACTCATCTTGGAGCTTTCTTGAAGAGGCTGCTAGAAAGGTAGTTAGAAAAATGCCATTGCTTTCGGGAGTTAGAGTTATAAGGCAGTGGGCTGGGATTTACGATATCACTCCAGATTCTCAAGCAATCTTAGGTCCCACTCCTATAGGGGGTTTTTATCTTAATCTTGGCTGGAGTGGACATGGCCTTCAGTTCGCTCCATCTATAGGAAGAGCCTTAGCCGAGCTAATTCTCGGAGAAGCTCCTTTCATAGATATCTCCCCCTTCTTCTTTGAGAGATTCGAGAAAGGCAAACTGATTCCTGAGCCCGCTTGCATATGAGGAGGTATTGGAATTGCTTGTAATAGGCAGGGAAGATGTTCAAAAAGCCATAACGATGCGAGATGCCATTGAAGCTATTAAAAGAGGATTTATCCTCTTTTCTCAAAGAAAGGCTGTCGTTCCCTTGAGGGTCCCAATTAAGTTGAGAGAGAATACGATTCTTTTTATGCCTGGTGCATTGCTCGAGGACAAAAGTGTGGGAGTTAAGGCTGTTTCAGTTTGTCCCGGTAATCCAGAGAGGGGTCTACCTTTGATAAATGCTGTTGTTCTTCTCATCGACGGTGAAACGGGAAGACCACAAGCACTAATAGATGGAAACATTATTACTACTATAAGGACCGGTGCTGCCGGTGGTGCTGCAGCGGAAATCTTAGCAAGGCGAGATTCTAAAATTGCTCTAATAATAGGTGCTGGTGTCCAGGGAAGAATTCAGCTTGAAGCTTTGAAAACGGTGAGAGACATAGAACTTGCATATGTTTATGATATTAACGATCGAAAGGCAGAAAAATATGCAAGCGAAATGGCTGAAAGATTAAACACTGAAGTAAAAGCTGTTAAAGATTATGAAAAAATTATTTCTGAAGCTGACATAATAGTTACCGCTACAACTTCCAAGGATCCTGTGCTAAAAGGGAATCTTCTTAAGAAGGGAGCTCACATTAACGCTATAGGCTCTTATACTCCGGAAATGAAGGAGCTGGATGTGGATACCTTCAGTAGAGCATCGATAATAGCTGTGGATTCTAAAGATGCAGTTCTTGAGGAAGCGGGAGAGATAATAGAAGCTTTAAGAAGAGGTATTATAAGAGAGGATGCCCTGATAGAGCTTGGTGAAATTTTATCCAATACTGAGCTGGGTAGAAAAGATGAAAGTGAAATAACCGTGTTTAAAACGGTAGGTATAGCTGTAGAAGATATTGTAGTTGGAAAACTTGTATACGAAAGAGCCTTAGAAAAGGGGATAGGCGTGGAAGTGAAAAACTTTTTGTAATGCCATTAAAGTAAAAGATAGGGGTGAAGAAAATTGACTTTATCCGAAATTAAAGACATACTAGAAGCAAAAGTTTATGCCTGTGAGGACCTCCTTGATGTTAATGTTGAGTTTGGTTGCGCTGGCGATATGATTAGCGATATTTTGGCTTTTGCCAAGCCGTGTTCCGTTCTTTTAACGGGCATGATTACTCCACAGATAATAAAGGCGGCCAAAATATTGGATTTAGCGGGAATAGTTATTGTGAGGGGTAAGGAACCTCTTCCAGAAACTGTAGAAAGAGCACGTGAGGAAAGAATCCCACTTTTGGGAACTAAGTTTTTCCTGTTTAACGCTTGTGGAAAACTTTACGAGCGAGGATTAAGAGGAATATGAGTGACCTTGATATATTAGATTACCTAAGCGAGTACAAAAAAATATTTAGCTTTATGACTGCCGATGAAGTCATGAAGAAGGATCTTATAACCCTAACGCCAGAAGATAAACTTTCTGAAGCAAGGAAGATAATGCAAGACAAAAGAATTTCTGGTGTGCCTATTGTTGACAGCGAAGGTAAGCTTGTGGGGCTGGTGAGCACAGAAAGAATCATAAGAGCGCTTGAAGAGGGAGTAATAGACAAAAAAGTAGGAGAATATATGACAACGAGAGAGAGGATTGTATACCTTAAACCCGAAGACACATTTGAGAAGATAGTAGAAACATTTGAAAAATATAGATATGGTAGATATCCAGTGATAGATAAAGATGGGAAACTTGTAGGCC
>LGFB01000121.1 GCA_001508835.1 bacterium 42_11 | reverse complement strand
CTGGGCTCCTAAAGCTGCTTTAATTGCTGCTCCCTATGCTTTCAGGAGCGTAGAACATATGGTAAAGGCTCTTAGAGGGGACATAGGAAAGGAAATAGCAAGTGAAGTCACTGAGAAAGTGGGGGTAATTCCTCTTATTTATCACATAAGGTCTCCAAGAAACCTTACATCTAACAAACCTGTTAGTAAGCCCGAAGATGCCAAGGGATTGAGATTGCGATTGCCTAATGTGCCTCTCTTTGTCGAAGCGTGGAAAGCTGTAGGTGCTATTCCCGTAGTTATGGCTTTTAGCGAGGTTTTCACTGCTCTTCAACAAGGCGTAATAGATGCTCAGGAAAATCCATATGACCTTATATACAGTGCAAGTTTTTATGAAGTTCAAAAGTATGTTAATGAGACTGAGCATGTTATAGGTTGGGTTTGGACGGTGCTTGGTAAGAAGCAGTTTGAATCTCTCTCCAAGGAGCTTCAGAAGGCGGTTCTTGAAGCTGCAGAGGAGGCACAGGTTTATGCAGATGACTTGTTCTATAAGGAAATACCACCTATCAAGCAAAAGCTGATAGAGAAGGGGATGATAATCAATTCTGATGTTGATAAAGAGGCTTTTCAAAGTATAATGTCCAAGGCAGTTGAAAAGGCTTTGAAGCCAGAGCAAGCAGACCTTTATAGGAGGATTCAGGCGCTTAAGTAAAGCGGGGTTCTGCAAGTGTTTAGAATTCTAGGGGGTTCCACATGGTAAGTTTGCCGGAACCCCCTATTGTTGTAGGTGATTGAAAAATGAGTGATAGAAGAGATGTTTTGGAGGAGTTTCTCGAGTGGGGTATGTTTATTTCTTTTGGCTCTCTTGTAATCATAGTGACTTTGAGTGTAATTACTCGATTTTTTCTTCCATTTATTATACTTTCTTGGTCTGAAGAAGCTTCGCGATTTTTCTTCATATATACTGTGGCTTTTGGTGCGCCGTGCGCTCTTAAGAGGGGAGAATTTGCCACTGTGGATGTGTTTTTTAATAGATTACCGGTAAAAGTTCGAAGGAGGCTTTTGCTTGTGTTCGATGTGACTACAGTTATTTTCTTTTCCATAGTGTTTTTTTACAGCTTTCAATTTGCTAAGCTTGGCTTAAATCAATATTCTCCGACAATGGGAATTCCGATGGTCTTTGCCTATTCAAGCATGATATTAACTTCCATGTTTATGGTTTTCTATAGCTTTTTAAGATTTTGGAAGGCGGTGACGAGAGGGGGAGAAATTTTAGAATGATGGCATTGCTTCTCTTTTTATCCTTCGTTTTTCTTTTAACGATTGGTTTTCCTGTAGCCTTTTCCTTAGGCATTTCCTCTCTTATTTATATTGCTGTGAAAGGTATTCCATTGAACATAATTCCTCAAAAAATGTACTCTGGTATAGATTCTTTTGTTCTTCTTTGTATTCCAGCATTTGTATTAGCGGGTAACTTAATGAACACGGCTGGTATAACACAGCGAATAATAGATTTCTCTAACGCTCTTGTTGGTTTTATAAGAGGGGGCTTAGCTTTGGCTAATGTTGTTGCTTCCATGGTTTTTGCTGGTATTTCTGGAACAGCTTTAGCTGACACGGCAAGTATAGGAGCTATTCTTATCCCTGCCATGAAGAGAGAAGGATACGATGCTGATTTTTCTGCTGCTGTTACGGCTTCTTCTTCTACGGTGGGACCCATAATTCCTCCGAGTGTGCCCATGATTATTGTTGGAACTTTGACTGGTCTTTCTGTGAGTAGACTCTTTTTAGCAGGAGCGATTCCAGGGCTAATCTTAGGTTTTTCTTTAATGGCTGTAACTTATTACTTTTCGGTGAAGAAAAACTATCCTAAGGAAGAGAGCTTTTCCTTTAAAAGGGTTATGAAAACCTTTTATAAAGCTTTTTGGGCCATTGGCATGATAGCTATTATTCTTGGGGGTATTTTAGGAGGTGTTTTTACCCCAACAGAAGCATCTGTTATAGCGGTGGTCTACGCTGTTTTTGTCGGTAAGTTCATTTACAAGGAACTTAAGTTACGAGAATTGCGAAAGATTACTGTGGACTCCATAAGAATGACAACCTCAATAATGTTGCTTGTGGGATTTGCACGTTTATTTGCGTGGATTATTACGACTGAGCGTATTCCCCAGATGGTTGCTAACGGTATATTAAGCATTTCAGATAACCCTGTATTTGTCATCCTGCTTATAAATGCAGTTTTGTTATTTGTGGGTTGTTTTATGGAAACGATAGCCGCTCTTGTAATATTCGTTCCAGTCTTGATGCCCGTTGCCATGAAAATTGGAATGGACCCGATACATTTTTCTGTCATGGTAGTTCTAAACTTAATTATTGGCCTTACTACTCCTCCTTTCGGAGTCTGTCTATTTGTGGCAGCAAGTATTGCCAAGATTTCGCTTGGTGAACTTATTAAAGCCATGGTTCCATTTCTTTTGGTATTAATTGGAGTTTTGCTATTGGTGAGTTATTGGCCTGCATTAAGCTTGACTTTGCCTAACTTGGTTTACGGGAGTAGATAGGTATGAAGGCAATAGTAGTGGTAAAGCCCAACTTGTTGTTAATAGAGGACCGTCCTTTTCCAAAAATTGAAGCGGATAATCAGGTGCTGGTTAGAGTAAAGGCTGGTGGTATATGCGGTTCTGATCTTCATATATATCGGGGGGAATCTCCTGTTGCCACATATCCAAGAGTTATAGGTCATGAGATCGTTGGGGAAGTTATCGAAACGGGTCCGGCTGTAAATAAGGTTAAGAAGGGGGACAGGGTAGCTGTAGAGCCTGTATTCTCTTGTGGTCAGTGTTATCCGTGCAAGACGGGAAGGCCCAACGTTTGTGAGAAACTCGAGGTTTTTGGGGTTCACAGAGATGGTGGTTTTCAGGAATATATAGTGATTCCAGAAACCAACTTACACGTTTTTTCAAAAGAGATTGAATGGAATGATGCTGTCATCATTGAGCCTTTTACCATTGCTGCTGAGGTTGCTGAAAGAGGCTTCGTTATGAGGGAAGACCATGTTTTCATTATAGGTGCAGGCCCGATAGGGTTGTGTATATTGCAATACCTGAAGGTGGTTTTTGAAGTTAAATGTGGCATATGCGATGTTATTGAAGAACGCCTTAAGCGAGCGGAAGAGATAGGGGCGGATTTTGTGGTTAATGTTTCGAATTCTGATTTAGAGCATGAGGTATATAAGCATTTTCCTAAAGGAGCGAATGTAGTTGTAGATGCAGTGGGTTTTCCAGAAACTTTTGAAAGTGCTCTCAAGTTAGCTTCCTCTGCAGGAAGAATTGTGCTATTAGGGTTTGATAAAAGAGCTTCTTCCATTCCTCAAGCTCCTATAACTCTGAAAGGACTGACCATTTCAGGTTCGAGGCTTCAAGCTGGCAAGTTTCCACATATTGTAGAGTTGTTCAATAAAAGGAAGTTAAGCGGGAAAAATCTTGTTACTCACGTTTTTCCTTTTGAGAGGGTTATGGATACTTTTGAGCTTATCGAAAAGAGTCCCGAAAAGGTGTGTAAAGTAGTGCTTAGCTTTTGAGCCATTTGCTATAATATATTGGGATTTTCTCGTTTAAAAGGAAGTGATGAAAGAGATGGATGCCCTTAAGGGGATAATACTTAAATTTCAGGAGGATGAGATAACTCAAAGCCTGTTTTATGAAAGAATATCAAGAAGTGTGAAGGGCAAGAATCGTCAGGTCCTGAAAGATATGGCTAAAGATGAAATGGATCACTATGAACGGTTAAAGAAGTATACGGGGCAGGATATTTCTCCTAATAGATTCCGTCTTTTTGCCTATTTCTTGCTGTGGAAAATTTTTGGCTTGACTTTCATAATAAAGCTGATGGAGGAAGGAGAGGAGAAGGCGCAAGAAGGATATAAGAAAATTCTTTCTTCTATTCCTGAGATAGAGGAAATTTTCCAAGATGAAGAGAAACACGAAAAAGAGTTAATGGAAATGATTGATGAGAGGAGATTGAAATATATCAGTTCGATGATATTAGGAGTTAGCGATGCCATAGTAGAGCTAACAGGTGCTATTGCTGGTCTAACATTTGCTTTTCAAAATTCGGAATTAGTAGGCGCTGCAGGAATGATAACCGGAATAGCAGCTGCTTTGTCTATGTCGGTTTCGGAATATCTATCTCAGAAAAGCGAGAAGGAGGAAGGTAAAAGTCCTTTTAGTGCTGCTTTGTATACGGGCTTCGCTTATATAGTGGCGGTGTTTTTCTTGGTTTTCCCATTCTTCGTCTTTGTGAACGTTTTCTTGTCGCTTGGTCTTTCTCTAATCAATGCGCTATTTATAATAGCTCTCTTTACCTTTTTTGTTTCGGTTGTTAAAGAAGAACCCTTTAAAGGTTCCTTTATTGAGATGGCGTTGCTAAGTTTTTCTGTAGCGGCTATATCTTTTGCTATAGGTGCTCTCGCGAGAGGGTTTTTGGGCATAGAAATATGAAGGAATCATTGATATCAAGGGTTATAGTTTTTCGTATAGGGTATTGATCTTGACTTTTCGGGGGAAGCTTAATATAATATAGGTGAAATCGCGGGGTGGAGCAGCAGGTAGCTCGTCGGGCTCATAACCCGAAGGTCGCGGGTTCGAATCCCGCACCCGCAACCATTTTATTACTGTTTTTATATGGTAGTGGCGGTGTAGCTCAGCTGGCGAGAGCATACGGCTCATACCCGTAAGGTCCAGGGTTCGAGCCCCTGCACCGCCACCATTTATTTTTTTATGATTATCGAG
>LGFB01000120.1 GCA_001508835.1 bacterium 42_11 | reverse complement strand
GGGAGGGAGAAGGAAAGGATAGTTTCTGAAGTTTCTTTACTTCTTGAAAATGAAGAAGCCTATGATAAAATGAAAAAGGTTGTAAATCCATATGGTGATGGAAAAGCATCAGAGCGTATTGCTACAATATTAGAAGCTTATCTTTCGTAGAGGAGGTGTAGCATGAGTAAAATAGTAGTAGAGGGTGGTTGGCCTTTAGAGGGGGTTTTAAAAGTTCAGGGAGCTAAGAATGCTGCTCTTCCGTTGATGGCAGCTTCTATTTTGCTGGGGGAAGGAGAAAGCCTCTGTTTGGAAAATATTCCTTATCTTAAGGATGTAGAAACGATGGTAGAGATTTTATCCATTATAGGACTTTCGGTTTCATTAGATGGGAACAAAGCCTTAATTTCCAATTCTGGTGTTGTGAATGAAGAGGTCCCCTATGAGCTTATGAGGCGAATGCGAGGATCTGTTTTGATTTTGGGTCCGTTGCTTTCTAAAAAGGGTAAAGTTGTGTTACCTATGCCTGGAGGGTGTCCTATAGGGTCGCGGCCTATAGATCTTCACCTTAAAGGTTTTGCGTTGATGGGAGCTGAGATTTCTATCAGTCATGGTTATGTAGAGGCGAGGACTAATGGAAGGCTGAAAGGGGCCAAAGTTTATCTTGATTTTCCAAGTGTTGGAGCTACAGAGAATATTATAATGGCTGCAGCCTTAGCTAAGGGAACTACCGTTATAGAAAATGCTGCTCGTGAGCCTGAGGTAAATAATCTTATAGATCTATTAAGTAAAATGGGATTGGATATAGGTAGGGACGGTGACAGTACAATAGTAATTACTGGAGCCGATGGTTTAAGAGGAGCAAGCATTCCTGTTATTCCGGACAGAATAGCTGCAGGTACTTATTTAATAGCAGGTGTTATGAGTAGAGGCAGAGTTAGGGTTGAAAAAGTTAATCCTTCTCATATGGAGGCTCTTCTTGCAAAGTTAGTTGAATCGGGAGTTGATACGTCATATGGAGAAGATTGGGTTGAGGTTTGTTATTCAGGGAGACCAAAAGCTGTCAAGTTGACTACCCTTCCTTACCCTGGATTTCCTACAGATCTCCAAGCACAAATGATGGCATTGCTCTCCATTGCAGAGGGAACTAGCGTCATCAACGAGACGATATTCGAAAATAGATTCATGCACGTTTCTGAGCTTAGAAGAATGGGCGCGATGATAGAAATTGAGGGAGGAAGCGCTATTATAAAAGGAGTATCTTCTTTAACGGGAGCTCAAGTTGTTGCAACGGATCTCCGAGCAGGTGCTGCTCTGGTTTTGGCTGGTTTGTCAGCTGCTGGAATAACTGTGGTTTCTAACGCCCAGCACGTAGATAGAGGGTATGAAAGTTTTGTTGAAAACCTTTCTGCTTTGGGAGCAAGGGTAAGAAGGGAGGAGGGTTAGAAAATACTGGTGTGGAGATTTATGCCTTTGTTGGTCCTAGTGGAACGGGGAAAAGTCAACGTGCGTTGCCTCTCGCTATAAGTTATGGTATAAGATATATTATTGATGATGGCCTGTTGATAAAAGACGGGAGGATAATTGCTGGATTTTCGGCTAAGAGCGAATTGAGTAAGGTCAGAGCTATAAGGAGAGCGCTTTTCCAATTTGAAGATCACAGGAGGATTGTTGTCGAGAAAATACGAGAAGAATCTCCGGATAAGCTTCTCATAATAGCTACATCTGAAGAGATGGTTCAAAAGATATGCAAGAATTTAGAACTCCCGTTACCCCGAAATGTAATCTACATCTATGATATAGCTTCTCCCAAGGAGATAAACCAAGCTAAACAAGAGAGGGAAAAGGGAGGAAAGCATGTCATCCCTGTTCCTTTAGTAGAGGTAGAGAAAAGTTTTCGTGGACAGCTAGTAGGAAGAATTAAATTTTTTTTCTCAGGTAGAAGAGAAGAATTAGGCGAAAAGGTAATAGTGAGACCTCCTTTTAGTCTTTATGGGAGATTGTCAATTACAGAGGAGACCCTTAAGTCATTGGTTAATTTTCTAGTTAGGGAACATTCTCCTTATGTTTTTCTGAAAAGCGTTAGTATGCAGTTTCCGGAAGAAGGAATGATTGAACTTGCTCTTAAGGTAGAAGTGGTGTACGGGATTTCTATATTGCTTTTGATGAAGGGATTGCGCTTTTACCTTAAAAATAGGATAGAGGAGTTAACGGGTATGGTAGTTAATAAAGTAGATATAGAGGTGGTGGGAGTAAGGATTGGTACTGGGTTTAGAGGAAAGGCTACAACTCATGGAAGAGGTTAAGGCAGAATGCCTTAAATGTGAGAAATGTCCTTTATCTCTCTTAAGAACTCAAGTTGTTTTTGGAGAAGGCAAGATTGATACTGAACTTATGTTTGTTGGAGAGGCTCCGGGGGCTGATGAAGATCAGCAAGGTAGACCTTTTGTCGGCAAGGCGGGTCAGCTTTTGACGAGGATATTAAAATCGGTGGGGATTGATAGAAGCCAGGTTTATATAACTAATGTAGTTAAGTGTAGACCACCAGGAAATAGAAATCCCACACCTGATGAGATAGGAACGTGCTGGCCATATCTTGAGTCACAGATTGCAATTATAAGACCTAAAATAATAGTTACTTTAGGAAGTGTTTCTACGAAGGCTATTTTGAGAACGAAGGAGCCTATAACTGTTTTAAGGGGAAAGTGGTTTGAATGGGTTGGGGGGATAAAGGTTTTCCCTATGTTTCACCCGAGTTTTCTTTTAAGGAACTTGTCGAAGGAAAAGGGTAGCCCTAGATGGTTGACGTGGGAGGACATTAAGGAGGTAAAGAGGGCATGGGAGGAACTAAGAAGGTGATAAAGCTTAGAACTTCTTCGAAGGAAGAAATAATTGATATCACTGATAGAGTCAACGAAGCTATTAAAGGATTTGGTAAAAAAGAAGGGGTCTGCCTTCTGTTTGTTCCCCACACGACGGCAGCCATATTTGTTAACGAGGGTTATGATCCCTCTGTTAAGAAAGACATAGGCGTTACTTTAGGAAGGTTAATTCCTCAGAATTTAGATTATAGTCATCTCGAGGGAAATAGTCCCGCTCATATAAAGTCTTCTATTGTAGGAATTAGTCTGTTGGTACCTGTTGAAAATGGACAAATTGCTTTAGGTAGGTGGCAGTCCGTTTTTTTTGCAGAGTTTGATGGGCCTCGTCAAAGGGAGGTATGGGTTTGGCTACTTTAGTACCGTTTCATGTAGCTATTATAATGGATGGTAACGGCAGATGGGCTAAAAAGAGGGGTTTACCAAGAATAGCGGGGCATAGGGAAGGCGCAAAAGCGGTAGAGAGGGTTATCTATGCGTCTTTAAAGAGAGGAATAAGATACCTTTCGCTCTTTGCCTTTTCTACTGAAAATTGGAAGAGACCGGAGCCAGAGGTTTATGGACTGATGAATATATTAAAGGTTTATTTTTTAACGAAAATTGAAATATTGAAATGGGCCGGTGTTAGGATAAGGTTCGGGGGTAGATGGTGGGAATTGCAAACAGATTTAGTTAATCTTATTGAGAAAGCTATTAAATCTACGGAGAAAAATAAAAAACTGGATGTAATTGTTTATCTTAACTATGGTGGTAGACAGGAAATTTTAGATGCTGTTGCTTCTATAATATCTCAAGGCAACGGGTCTTTACTTTCTGAGGAAACCTTTAGATCTCATTTGTACATGCCTGATGTTCCGGATCCCGATCTTCTTATAAGAACTAGCGGTGAGAAGAGAATCAGTAATTTTTTGTTGTGGCAGCTTGCTTATACAGAGCTTTATTTTAGCGAAACCCTTTGGCCTGATTTTGGAGAAGAGGAACTAGATTCTGCTATAGCTGAATATAACAGGCGTGAAAGAAGGTTTGGTGGAGTGTTATGAGAGAGATGGGCAAAAGAATTTTATCTGCTGCTGTTGGAGCTCCGCTTATACTTTTTGCATGTTGGTGGGGTAGTTATCCATTTTTGGCATTTGTTTTGGTTGTTGGAGTTTTAGGGGTCGTGGAATTTTATAACATTGTAGCTTATAAGGGAGTAAAGGCGTCTCGTGGTGCAGGTATAGTAGCTACGATACTTCTAATTGTATGTGCTTTCTTTGATAATGAGCAGAAGACTATTATTCCAACTTTTCTTGTCTTATTCCTTATTATTATTCAAGTTTTGAAAAAAGAAAGAGGATCTCCTCTAATTTCCATTGGTGCTACTTTGCTGGGTTTTTTTTACGTGTCTTGGCTTATAAGTTACCTTATTTTGCTAAGAAACCTGGAGGATGGAAGATTTTGGACTATTGTACTTCTTCTTATAACTTGGTCTACCGATACAATGGCGTATGTTGTTGGAAAGACTTTAGGAAGAAGAAAATTAGCTCCTACGATAAGCCCTAACAAAACAGTAGAGGGTTTTTGGGGAGGTGTATTAGGAGCTATATTATTTTCAAGCGTAATGGGTTGGCTTTTTGCGCTTCCTCCTCTATGGGCTTTTGTTTTTGGTGGTGTTATTGGTATTTGGGGCCAAATTGGAGATCTTGGTGAGTCATTATTTAAGCGGGAAGTTGCTTTAAAGGATATAAGTGGTCTTATTCCTGGACATGGTGGGGTTTTAGATAGGTTTGATAGTTTGCTGTTTAATGCACCTATGATTTATTATTTTCTTTTTTGGACAGGAGTGATAGAGTAATTGAAGAAAACGGTATTCCTTATCTCTTTGCTTTTTCTGGCCTGTCTGGTTAAGCCGGCTTCTTCTAAAGGTTTCGTAGAGTATGGAATCGCTTCATGGTATGGTTCTAAGTGG
>LGFB01000119.1 GCA_001508835.1 bacterium 42_11 | reverse complement strand
ATTACCGTAGCCAAGGCGTTTCCAACGGGATAATAAGTCCCTCCAATGCTACCTGTAACAAGCGAAAAGTAAACCTTACCTGCCTCACTACTATCTACAAAAAAGCCTATTGAACCTACCAGGACAAGCAAGAAAACGAAAACCTTATACCACATTGTTCTTTTAAAAGAGATAAAAATCCAACTCCGTACCTACGGCTACATCGACCAAATATGGAGAATTAGATAACAAATTAACGAGAGAGCCAGAACAATGACACGGCGCTAAAACTTTTATATCCTCTGATAAAAGTCGCTTTGCACTCCATTCAAGGTCGTTTTTAGATTGACCAATACCATGAAACCCGCCTATCACAGCATGAATTCTGTCGATTTTTAATACTTCCTTTGCGTGGTTTATGATATTCGTTATTCCACTATGCCCACACCCTGTTAATATTATCCCACCTTCACTACTAAATAAATACAAAGCAGTGTCATCCAATACTTCATCTATAATTTCACCTGTAGCCTCGTCTCTAACAGGATGGATTGGATTTCCTTCCATTCTTGGGACAGTTCCTGAATACCATACTCCCTCACGAATCTCAGTAGGCTCGCTAATAAGAATCAGATCAGCTTCCATATCCTTAATAGCATCTTTTGTAGAATTCATTTTTATATCAGCCTTCTTATCAAAGGCCTTAGGATGAACTACAACTGGAAGGTGACTTCTTCCAATATAGTCTAAGAGAGGAATTAGATCATTTCCATGATCGTGATGACCATGGGATATAGCTATCATACTTACATCCTTAATAGCTCTGCCCAACAAAGAAGCATTATGAAGCAAAGTTTCCCAACTCGGCCCCGTATCGTAAAGCAATTTAAAACCATCGTCAAACTCTATTAACATAGACAATCCATGTCTTCCAACAGCACCAAAGGGCAACCTTTTAACCTTGTTTTCTACTAAAATCGTAATCTTTACCCTCAAAGTTCTAATACCTCCGAAATACCCAACATCGCCCTAAAGCCTATATCTACAAATTCTTCTAACTTCAAACCGAATTCCTCACAACTTTTAATTTGATCCCTGTTTGCCCCAGCAGCAAATCTTTTTTCTTTAAACCTTTTTAAAATGAATTCTGTGTCTATAGAGGAAAGTCTTTTAGCGGGATGGATTAGTGCAGATGCCACTATTAGTCCGGTGAGGGGGTCTGTAGCGTATAGTGCTTTTTCCATCAAAGTTTTAGGCTCCCATCCATCATGGGAGGCGTGAGATATTATAGCTCTCGCCATATCCTCTGAAATCTCATAGCCTTCTTCCTTAATGATTTCTACAGCCCTAAAGCCGTGCTTTTCAAATGTAGACTTCGTTTCTAAATAATCTAAATCGTGAAGCAACCCCACTAATGCCCATTTTTCTTCGTCTTCTCCGAATCTTTCGGCAAGCGCTTTCATAATCGCCTCAACAGCGAAAAGATGCTTCTTCATATTCTTATCTTTAACGTATTTCTCTATTAACTTCAAAGCCTCATCTCTAGTTATCTTTTTCACTTCAAATCCCTCCCTTATCATATGATACCCCCGTATCAAATTGTTGTCAAGTGTAAGTCAATTCTACCAATAAGGGTATCGTATATAGTATAACCGCCCCTGGTCACTGTTAACCCCACCAGAGAGAGTTTAAAAAGACCAAGCAACCTAATCCTTACAGCAGATCGATTCAAAAAGATTTCCAATGAGAATAGAAAGAAATGCTCCCAAGAATATAAAAACCCAATCTACCAGATGCAAAGGATATAATTTTAAAATGTCCTGAAAAAGGGGTAAATAAGTAACGGTTACCTGTAAGAGGAGAGAAATACCGCCTCCCAAAAGAAGGAACTTATTAGAAAAGATATTTTTAAATTTTGCTACAATTCCCTTTCCCCTTAGATTAAACGAATGTAGTATCTGAGAAAAAACAATAGTATGAAATAGGTATGTTCTGGCTAAAAGTACATCTGCACCCCTAAAAACCATAGAACCCCATGCAAGCATAACAGAAAAAAGGGCAAACAAAAATCCATAAGAAAAGATGCCAAAATAATGCCTTCCTGTAAGAAAACTTTCCTTAACAGGTCGAGGAGGTCTTTTCATAACATCTTCCTCCGGGGGATCAAAAGAAAGGCTTAAAGCGGGAAAAACATCTGTCACCAGATTTATCCAGAGAATCTGAAGCGGAGAGAGTAAAAGTCCCTTTGACCATAAAACTCCTAATAAAACAGCCAGAACTTCACTGATGTTACAAGAAAGAAGAAAATATATTACCTTTCTGACATTGTCAAAAATAACTCTCCCGACTTCAATAGCATCAACTATGGTAGCGAATCTATCATCCTGAAGCACCATATCAGAAGCCCCTTTTGCAACCTCAGTACCCGTTATCCCCATAGCTATACCTATGTCCGCTTTCTTTAAAGCAATAACATCATTTACACCATCTCCCGTCATCGCTACCACATGCCCCTTACTTTGCAATGTTTCAACCACCTTTAGTTTATGTTCGGGAAGGATCCTCGCCCCAACCTTGGATCTCATCACCGCGTCATAGAGTTCATCGATTTCGAGCCTCTCAATGTCCTCACCACTAAGGGGCTTAACTTCATCTTCAGTCACTATTCCAGCTTCTCTCGCTATGGCATAAGCTGTGATCAAATGATCCCCCGTAAGCATTACTACTTCTATCCCAGCACTTTTACATTTCGCAACTGCCTCTTTCGTTTCAGGCCGAAGAGGGTCTCTTATCCCAACAAACCCGAGAAATACAAGATTCTCTTCGTCTTCTCCTGTTGCAAAAGCAAGCGTCCTCATAGCCTTAGACGCGGCATCCCCAACAGCTTTCAAAACTTCGCTTTTAAAGCCGTCTTCAAGTTCCATAATTTTTTGTCCTCTATACACATATTTGCAATCGGACAAGAGTCTCTCTGGAGCCCCCTTGACAGCTACAAAATTATTGTGAAACGTGATCATTTTCATCAGCCTCGAATCAAACGGGATTTCCCTAACCCGAGGATTTTGACCTCGCAACTCTTTAATATCAATCCCATTCTCGAAAGCCCATCTAAGAAGAGCAACTTCCATAGGGTCTCCTACATAATTAGCATCGGAAACAAAAGCATTGTTGCACAAGACAGCCACTTCTAACGCCTTTCTTTTTGAAAAATCGTCGATAAAAAATTCAAAAGCAACTTTCATCCTATTTTCGGTAAGAGTTCCCGTTTTGTCTGTACAAATTACAGTAGAGCTTCCTAAAGTTTCAACAGATGCAAGATTCCTGATTAGTGCATTCTTCTTGGCCATTTTGTAAACTCCCACTGCCAGAGTTATCGTCACAACTACAGGGAGCCCTTCCGGCACAGCTGCTACTGCAAGAGCTATTGCAGTCTCAAGCATCTTAAGAGGAGGGTAATCCTTTAATACACCTAAAAAGAAGATAATGGTTCCTATTATAATTACCAGCTTAAGCATAAAAGAGCTAAAAGATTCAAGCCTCTTCTCCAAGGGGGTTTTGGGAGATTCCACAAACTGCAATGCTTTCGATATCTTCCCGAACTCCGTCCTCATGCCTGTAGCATAAACAACTCCCCACCCTCTCCCTTTAACTACATGAGTTCCTGCGTATAAGACATTAGTTCTGTCATGAACAGACAAGTTTCCCGAAAGCTTTTCCGAAGTTTTAGCTACAGGAGTAGACTCCCCTGTAAGAATGCTTTCGTCTACTTCAAGGTTCTCTGCTTTTATAAGCCTAATGTCGGCAGGAACTACATCTCCCGCTTCTACTACTACTATATCTCCCGGTACGATTTCTTCTGCAGAAATCTTTTTCAGTTCACCATTTCTAAGGACAAGAGCACTCACGGAAACCATTTTTCTCAAGCTTTCTAAAGCTGTTTCAGCTTTGTACTCCATAAAAAATCCTATAATCGAATTAATTACAAGCACAATTAGGATAGAAAGGGCTTCAAGCGTCTCTTTCACTAAAAAACTTATAAGAGCAGCAAAACCAAGGAGATAGCTCATTGGGTTTTTAAACTGCAAAAGAAACATAGTTAAAGGACTCTTCTTTTTCTCCTCTTCTATCCTATTAGGACCGAAAGTGGCTAATCTTTTTTTAACCTCATCTTCAGAGAGACCCGAGACCTCGTTACTACCCATTATGTTTATTACTTCCTCCGGAGAAAGTTTATAAACTTCGGTATCCAATTGCACTATAATCCATCCTCCTTTATCCACTTGATTAAGAACCCCTTTAAGGTATAATTATAATCGCCATGAGAAAACAAACAAAACCACAACGTTGGCAAAAAACCTTTGTAATATCCTTATTTTCCACCTTAATGTTGAACTCCTATTTGGGAATGTTTCTGGTGTATCCAATATATCTGCAAATTGTCGGTATTAATCCCCTTCAAATAGGAATACTCATGAGTCTATTCTATGTAGCGAATTTAGTTATAGGACCTACAGGAAGTATTATACTCGAACGTTTCAGCATCAGAAAAGCCTCTCTTCTAACATCTTTTTTTATAATCGTAAGCTCCATAGGACTTGCCCTTACGACAGATTCTAAAATTATAGCCTTTTTGCGCCTTTTGAGCGGATTAGGTTATGGAATAGGCACTGTATTTCTTACCGCTTATCAATCTCTCATAGTCCCAGAAAGAGTTAGGGGAGGCTCTTTTGCCTGGATCTCGGTTTGCTATGTTTCTCCCCAACTCTTTTTCGTACCCATTGCAAGCTACTTTATAAAATCCGGACTTTACAAAGCTTATCTGTTAATGTTTCTAGCTTTTTCAATACTTTTTTTCCTTGTCTCTCT
>LGFB01000118.1 GCA_001508835.1 bacterium 42_11 | reverse complement strand
ACAAGCTCCTAACAGATTCTCTAACTCCAAGAAGCTTCCTCCTTGATATGACCCTCTCCAAAAACCAAGGGACACCCCCGCACCAAGAAACTACATAGGAAGCTTCTGCTTCGTTCAGCCTTTCAGAGATAAGAATTTGCTTAGCCAAATCATTAGGGAAAAAATCCACGAGGAAATATTCAACACAATTGGCCAAAAAAGACTTAGAGCATAATTCTTCAATAAAGAATGTGTCCGAAGTTAGCAATACAACGTGAGACAAATGCTCCACCTTGGTTATCCTAACGAAAAAATTAAGAAGCTCTTCTAAAACGCCTCCGTCACCTATCGGGCTATGGAAATACAGGTTCTTTAGCTTTTGCACTTCATCCATTATCAATACGCTATTTACCTTTGTCCTTTTTAAACGTTCTTCCAAAACCTCAAAGGGGTTAGCCTCTCCCTTACTCAGAGCGTCTTTTACTTTTTCATCTAATCTGAAAAAGTCTGGACTTTCTTCGAAAGAAACGGCTTTAAAAAGTAAATCGGAGAAACTTTTGTAGGCCCTCAATAGTTTGCCTCTAAAGTCATAATAAATAATGTTATTTTTCCCTCTAAGCTTTCTCATAAGCTCTTTCATAAGGGTGCTTTTTCCAGAAGACTTGGGACCATATACAAAGAGAATTGCATTAGGAGCGCTTCTGAGATAGGCCTTTAAGAACTTAAGCTCGCCCTTCCTATCCCAGAATCTCAAGATATAAACACACCTCCTGATTTTCTCTATAAAAACCTATAAAGGATTATAGCATATAAGATTTCTTTTTGATACAATTATGTATGCTCTCGAATCACGGAAGAAAAAGGAGGGATCGTTGTGGCAGGATCAATAGGAATAAATCAAATCTACAAAGGAGCAAAAATAGAAATAGAAGGAACTCCCTATGAAGTCCTTGAATACGAGCATGTTAAACCGGGAAAAGGACAAGCCTTCGTAAGAGTTAAAGTTCTTAATCTATTCACGGGTAACGTTGAAAGGATGAGTTTCAAATCTAGTGACACCATAACCCTGGCTGACTGCAACGAAAAAGAAATGGAGTTCCTATATTCACAAGGCGATTCAATGGTTTTCATGGACCCACAAACTTATGAGCAGATAGAGATTCCCACAAACGTCGTTGGAAGAGCTCAATATTTCATAAAGGAAGGAACAAGCGTATACGTGATATTTTATCAAGGCAAACCTATAGGAGTTAATCCTCCAAAGCATGTGGATCTAATGGTAACACGAACCGAACCGGGAGTAAAAGGAGACACCGTCTCCGGTGCTATGAAAGAAGCAGAGCTTGAAACAGGACTGAAAATAATGGTTCCCCTTTTCATAGAAGAAGGAGATATTGTAAGAGTAAACAGCGAAACGGGAGAATATATAGAAAGAGTTAATAAATGAACCCTTGGGACAAAGCACAAGTCTGGAGCGAGTTTTTATATCAAGTACGAAGCTTTTTTAAAGATAGAGGTTTCACAGAAGTTGAAACCCCCTATCTCGCTCCGTGGCATAACTTAGATCCGAATATAAAACCGATTAGAGTGGAGAAAGGTTTATTTCTCCAATCTTCGCCCGAGTTTTTTCTAAAAAAACTCATTATCTTCGGAGCTAAAAGAATCTTTCAAATAGCACACGCCTTCAGGGACGACCCAATCGATGAACTCCACACAAAGGAGTTTCTGATCTTAGAATGGTACCGCGTAGGAGAAACGATAGAAGCCATTAAAAGAGATGTGGAGGAGCTGGTTTTTAGTTTTTTAGGGAGATATCCACCACCATGGAAGAATATTAGCTTAAAAGAGCTTTTCGAAGAGATATTAAGCATAGATTTGGAAAAGAACACGGATAGGACTTTATTCTTGAGGGCCTTAAAAAAGGCAGGAATAAAAGCAAGGGAAAGCTATTCTTGGGAGGAGCTATTCGAAGTGGCCTTTCTAACCGCAATTGAACCAGAGCTTCCCAAGGATGACGCTTTCTGGCTTGTAGATTATCCCTATCCATTAGCTGCATCATCAACCTGCAACGGTTTTTGGAGTACAAGGTGTGAAGCCTATGTGGAAGGTGTAGAACTTGCAAACGGGTATGAAGAGCTTGGTGATCCAGAGGAACAGAAGAAAAGGTGGCTTTCCCGAGGCAAAGAAAGCGAGATAGATTGGGAGTACATTTTGCTTCTTAAAAATAAAGGGCTACCCCCTTGTGCAGGGATAGCCCTCGGCCTTGAAAGATTAATGATGTTAAGGCTTGGTAGCAAAAATATCCATGATGTTCTTCCGTTCAGCCCTTTATTGAAACAAGCCTAAACTTTGAGGTCCTTCAATATACTTCTTATTCTATCTATACCCTCTTTTATCTCCTCTTCTGTTATAGTCAGGGCAGGTCTAAACCTGACACCGTTAGTTCCACAAGCTAAGATTAGAATCCCCATATCGAAAGCCCTTCTCCTAAACTCGTCTCTAACAGCGGGCGTTGGAAAATCTATGGCAGCCATCAAACCTCTATATCTGACATTGGATACAAGTCCGGGGAATTCCTCCCCAAGTGAAAGAAGACCCTCATGAAGAACAGGTGAAACCTTGTTAACGTGATCAAGAATTCTATCCTCTTCGTAGATTTCAAGTATCCTTGTAGCCCTCACCATATCAACGATATTTCCTCCCCAAGTAGAGTTAATTCTGCTCGATTCCACAAAACAGTTGTTCTCAACCTCATCTACTCTGTTTGTAACAAGTATGCCACATACCTGAGACTTCTTGCCAAAAGCTATTATGTCAGGATAGACATCGAAATGCTGAAAAGCCCACATCTTCCCCGTTATACCCATACCACACTGAACTTCATCAAAAATAAGCATTATGTCCTCTTCATCAGCAATTTCTCTTAAACTTTTTAAAAACTCTCCCCTAAAGTGATTATCTCCTCCTTCCCCCTGTATGGGTTCTATTATTATGGCAGCTATATCATCAGGATTATCGTGTATGGCCTGTTTAATCTGTCTTATGCTTTCTTTCTCAGCCTTTTCCACTTCCTCAATATGTTCTTCTAAAGGCCATATTATCTTGGGATTCAGAACACGAGGCCAATTAAACTTAGGGAAATACATGTGTTTTCTTGGATCCGCGGTATTGGTCATGCTTAAAGTATAACCTGTCCTTCCATGGAAGGCATCCTTAAAGTGGATTACCTTGTGTCCCTTTTCTTCTTTATACCCCTTTTTGAAGTTCTTTCTTACTTTCCAATCAAAGGCAACTTTTAAAGCATTCTCAACAGCTAAAGCCCCACCATCTATTAAAAATAAATGCACATACTGAGGAGGAGCAGCGACCCTCATGAAAGTTTTCACAAATTCGGCCAGCTCCAGTGTGTATATATCAGAATTGGCAACCTTGTTCACAGCAGCGCGAAACACCCTTTCCTTAAACTCGTCATTGGCAAGCTTGGGGTAATTCATGCCCAAGGGAGAGGAAGCAAAGAAAGAGTAAAAATCAAGGAACTTTCTACCATCACGAGCATCAATAATCCAGCTCCCTCGGCTTTTCTCCATATCTATGACTACGGGGAAACCATCGACAAGCATATACCTCGAAAGAACATCTAAAACTTCGCTCGGCTGAACGCTCCGTTTTGACTCCGTCATTTTCCATCCCTCCCACACGTTAATTGTTCCTTTCATCCTTTTCTATTATACCATTTAATAGAAAAGAAACGGCTTCTTTAACCTGATCAACATCTATCCCCAATATACAGTGGGGGTAACCTGCCTTACATTCCAAAGAACAAGGAGGTAAAGCCCTTTTAGGCTGTAAGACTACACTTTCCGTTTTCCAAGGACCGAAACGCAAAGGGGAATTAAAGGCATTGGGATCTCCATCCTCAGGGTGACAAAACAAAGCTAATACAGGGATACGAGATGCTGCCGCCATGTGCATCAAAGAGGAATCGTTACCGATAAAGAGCTTTACCCTTTTAAGCAAAGCCCCCGCTTGGCGAAGGGTAGTTTTCGAAACGAGGTCAACGGCATTACCTTTAAGTCCCTCTTCCAAAAACGCACCAAGCCTTTCTTCACCTTTACCTCCAAGAATAATAAAGAAAGCCCCATATTCTTTCATTAGCCATTTGCAAACTTCTAAAAAACGTTCTACAGGCCATCGCTTTTTAAGTTGACCAGCACCAGGAGCAATTGCTACCAACATCTTCCTATCAAGACCAAGCCCCCGAACGAGGCTATCGGCAAACCTCTCATCCTCCCCACCCGTCCATAGTTCCAAGCTGTCATCTAAAACCTCAAGGCCAAGAAAGCGAAGAATATCTAAATTACGCTCTACCTCATGTTTCGCTTCTTTACTTTCTATAGCATGGGTCAGAAAAAGATCGAATCCTTTATTCTTAATTGCTTTATAAGAAGATACCTTCTCTGAATAACCTACCCTAAGTCGCGCTCCGCTTAAAAAAGCAATAAACGTGGCCCTGTATAGGTCTACATCCCACCGAGGGATTAAAGCTAAGTCAAATTCTTTCTCTCTTAAGTGGACGAAAGCCAAACGAAGGAAGCGTAAATATTCAAGTACGTCATATTTTCTAAAGTCGTAGATGAAAACCTCATCAACATACGGGCATAACTCAACCAAATTATAAGCTATAGGAGCAACGAGAAGAGAGATATAAGCCTTGGGGAAATTTCTCCTTAACTCTCTCAAAAAAGGGCTTGTCAAAACTACATCCCCTATGGCATCAAGCCGAATAACAAGAATCCTTCGGATATCAACCAGTTTCACTTCAAGATCACCTTATAGATTTTACAAATTATAGAAATCCACCTTACCCAACAAAGCCAATAGTTTTCTCATTATAACCCTTTCCGTCTCAGCTCCCCAAAATTTTTTTAAAAATCTTTCGTCAGACTTCCTATCTCTTA
>LGFB01000117.1 GCA_001508835.1 bacterium 42_11 | reverse complement strand
CCTACTATTAACACCGTTCGGTCATTATAGTTACTAACAAGAAAATCCAAAAACGGGCTTACCCTGCTTAAAACCATAGATAAAGTTTCACCAGATGGAATAATGGTTTTCTCTGGAGCTCTCCTCCATTCTTCAAATAACCCAGGATACCTATCTTTAACCTCCTCCACGAGCAAACCTTCCCACTCTCCAAAGTGGATCTCCCTGAGCTCTTCCCTGACGAATATAGGAGCTCTCGTTTTTAAGCTAATCATCTTTGCCGTATCAAGGGCTCTCCTTAACGGGCTTGAAAAAATTAGGTCCACCTTTTTAGTAGAGAGAAACTCTCCAAGTAGATACGCCTGACGCAGTCCCCTATCATTTAGAGGTATATCCATTTTGCCTTGATATTTACCTTCTCGGTTCCAATCCGTCTCACCGTGTCTAACTATCATCAACTTCATAGGGATATGAAATCCACCCTCTCAAAACCTTCTATAGTTTTTATCTTATCCAAAACTTCGGGAGGAACAGGCTCATCAACGCACAGCGTCATAACCGCTTCGCCCCTTATCTCTTTCCTCCCCACATACATGTTGGCAATATTTATGTTGTTCTCTCCGAGTATGCTTCCTATCTTCCCTATCATTCCCGGCCTATCGTGATGCCTTGTAAGAATTATGTTACCCTTCGGCTCCACATCCACTCTAAAGCCATCTATTTCTACTATTTTGGGTATATTTCTGCCTACTAACGTCCCTGCCATTTCATAATACTCCTTCCCCACCTTAACTTCAACCCTGACTAAGTTTGTAAATTCTCCCTCTCTTTCCTCTATCGATTCTGTAACCGTTATTCCCCTCTCTTTCGCCATGCAAACCGCATTTATGTAGTTAACAGGCTCACCCAAAACAGGATCAAGTATGCCCTTAACGAAGGCCGCGGTTATGAGCGAATAGGGCAACTCCACAACATCTCCTATATAGGTCAATCTTATCTCATCGACAGGTCTCCTTATCCACTGGCCCATAAACTGTCCCATCTTTTCAGAAAGATAAAGATAGGGCTTAAGATAGGCGTAAAGCTCTGGCGGCATAGAAGGCATATTTATGGAAGATCTTACAGGGCCACCCTGTAAAGCCATCCAAATTTCTTCCACCACTTCAATGGCAACTTTATGCTGAGCCTCATAAGTCGCTGAACCAAGGTGAGGTGTGGCTATAACCTGAGGCAACTTAGCTAAAGACCAATCAGTCGGAGGTTCAGTTTCATGAACATCTAAAGCGGCACCAGCTATATGACCGTCAACTATGGCCTTATAAAGAGCACTACCCTTGATTACCTTACCTCTAGAACAGTTGATTATAAAGGCTCCCTTTTTCATCATCCTAAGTTCTCTTTCAGCTATCATATATCTTGTTTCTTCAGTAAGCGGAACGTGAAGCGTTAATATGTCAACTTGGGGGAGAAGGTCTTCCAAGGAAGGAAGAAGCTTCACATTATATTTCTCCACGTCCTCCTGCCTTATGTAAGGATCGTATCCTAAAATTTGCATGCCGAAAGCATTGGCTCTTATGGCAACTTGTCTACCTATCCTCCCCACCCCTATAATTCCTAAAACCTTGCCGTATAACTCTGTCCCCAAAAGCTCTCTTTTTCTCCATTGTTCCTTCTTCATGTAAGAGTCAGCCAACGGAATTTTTCTCAAAAGAGCAAGCATGAGCCCCATAGTAAGCTCTGCTGTAGAAATCATATAACCATAGGGAGCATTAAGCACCAAAACCCCATACCTTGTAGCCGCATCAGTATCTATATTGTCAAATCCTACCCCAGCTCTACCAACAACCTTAAGCCTTGGAACGCCACGAGCTATAACCTCTTCTGTCACCTTAGTATTAGTCCTGACTATGAGAGCATCAAACTCGCCAACTCTCTCTAACAGCTCCTCATAGCTTGGACGACTATATTCAACCTCCGCTCCCCTTCCCCTAAGCCATTCAAGTCCAATCTCGTCAAGATCCTCAGTCACCCATATCCTATACACTCTCTATTACCTCCTTCAAAGCATTTAAAAAGATTACTATATCGTTTTTACTAACATTGCCCATATGAGCAACCCTAAAAACCTTATCTTTAAGAGGCCCCATACCACCAGCAACTATGACTCCTTTACTTTCAAGGGCCTTCTTTATCTTAGAAGGTGACATTCCTTGTGGAACTTTAACAGCAGTAACGGTAGGAGAGGCAAATTCCTCCTTAGGAAGGATATCCATTCCCATCGCTCTTAAACCTTCTCTCAAAAATCGAGCAAGTTCTCTGTGTCTATCCCAAGAGTTCTCGAGTCCCTCCTCAAGAAGAAGGGTTAAAGCCCTATCAAGGGCATAAAGTATGCTTATAGCCGGAGTATAGGGAGTCTGGCTTGGAGACTTATTAAGAAATTCATCTGCAAGCTTGATATCCCAATAGTAACTGGAAGACGTCAAAGTTAAAGCTTTATTGAAGGCTCTCTCGCCTAAGGCAACCAAAGCTAAACCGGGTGGGGACATCAAAGCCTTTTGAGAGGCCGTCATAACAGCATCCAAACCCCACCTGTCCATCTTTAAAGGAGCTCCCCCAAGAGAGCTTACCGCGTCAACACATATCAGGGTATCGGGGGAAAGACTCCTGATAAGCGAAACCGCCTCCTCAAGAGGATTTAATACTCCCGTAGAAGTCTCGTTATGCGTCAATAACACCCCAGCATACCTCTTGCTTTTAACCTTCTCCTCCAACAAATTAAGATCCCAAGGTTCACCATAAGGAAATTGTAGAACATCCACATTTAAGTTTTTCCTCTGAGCTATTTCCGCCCATCTCTCTGCGAAAGAACCATTAGAAAGAGACAATATCTCCTCTCCCGCGGAGAAAAGATTAGAAACCGCACATTCAAGAGCTCCCGTGCCAGTTCCTGGAAATATATAAACGGGTCTTGAAGTCATAAAAACCCTCTTAAGTTTAAACTGAAGTCTATCCAACAACTCGCCGAAAGCATGTCCCCTATGGTCTATCATGTCTTTAAACATGGAAGCTCTAACTTCTTCGGGAAGAGGAGTAGGCCCAGGAATAAGAAGCACCTCTTTCATCGCTACACCTCCTAAAGAGCAGGTTCTATTAAACCGTAATTTCCATCTTTTCTTCTATAAACCACATTAACCTGATTAGTTTCCGCATTTAAAAACACAAAGAAATCGTGACCTAAAAGATCCATCTGCATTATAGCTTCTTCAGGAAACATGGGTTTAAGCTGAAATCTTTTAACTTTAACTATCTTGGGTTCCTCTTCAGGATGTTCCTCTAAAAGAGGAGCAACCTCCTCATGGGGAATATTGACTTTGTATTTCCTCGAAAGTCTATCTTTAAACCTCCTCAACTGCTTTTCTATCTTGTCAATAGCAAAATCCAAAGCTGCCTGAAAATTTTCTGCTCTCTCTACCCCTCTAAGGATAACTCCATTTGCATCAAGAGTTATTTCTACCTGAGGAGCATTCCCCTCCATCTCAAAAACAACACTGGCATCAAGAATCCTGTCAAAATAGCGAGTCATCTTAGAAAGTTTCTTTTCCGCATACTCCTTGAGGAAATCCGTAACATCCACACCTCTTCCAGTTATTCTGACCTGCATTTAAATTCCCTCCTTCCAGCTTCAGGAGACCTTCCAAAAGTTTATATGATAGTATACCATAAAAGGGCAATTATTTTGAAGTCTTTGCTCAAAATTGTCTCCCATGGTAAGATAATGTAGACTCACTTATAAACTTGGAGGTGAAGTCCGATGGACATAGCCTTATTTGCATCAATGCTACTTTTAGGAATGCTGATAGGCAAGAAAAACTTAGCTCCAAAATGGTTAATAAGAAATTCCGATAAAGCTTTGACTATCACCATCTATGTACTTATCTTCCTGATAGGCCTCGAGATAGGTTCTTATAAAGAGATTTTGTCTAACTTAGGAAACATAGGAATAAAAGCTGTTCTTATAGCCTTTTTTTCAACTACCCTAAGCGCATATCTAACTAAGGTATTAAGCGAAAGGAGGTTTTGAATTGAACTTTAAACCTCTACTGATACTTTTCATGGGGATAGCCATAGGATACCTGAACCCTTTCCAGGAAAACATGAACGAGTTAAATTCTACAGCTATAAAGTTAGCTCTTCTATGCCTATTCTTAACGATAGGAGTCGACATGGGGAAAGACCCCAAACTATGGGATAGCATAAAGCTCTTAAAAAGAGAAACGTTCATGATAGCTTCGGCAGGATTGTTAGGAAGTCTATTAGGGGGAGCAATAGCCTCTCTGCTCTCCAATACCCCCCTTTCTACCAGCCTGGCATCAGCAGCTGGAAGCGGATATTACAGCATTACAACGCTCATGCTAAAAGAAGTTGGAGGAGCAGAACAAGCCCTCATCGGCTTTATATCTAACCTCATAAGAGAACTACTGGTAATAGTAGGTATGCCTCTAATCGTTAAAATCTTTGGAAGAGCAGGTGCAGTTGCAGCTGCAGGGGCAACCGCAATGGATACCTCTTTACCATTTGTAATAAAGAGTGCCGGCAAAGAGATAGGTATACTTTCTTTTGCCTCAGGCGTGGTAATCTCCATCCTCGTCCCCTTTTTGGTCCCAACAATATACAGGATTTTATCAAATTTGGGCTGGTGAACTAACAAAAACTCCTGCTATCCATCTTAATCTCGCTTTCTCTTTATTGACCGACTGGTCAGCCTATGGTAATATTGCTTAAGCAACATGTCAACCTGAAAGGGGTGTGATAAAAATTACGAAAAGAAAAGGTACAAGTAAAAAAGATTTAACCAGAGAAAAAATTCTGAACGCCGCATTGGAATGTTTCGCCGAAAAGGGTTATAAGGAAACGACTGTAGATGAGATAGCAAAAAGAGCCAACGTAAGCAAGGGTAATATTTATTGG
>LGFB01000116.1 GCA_001508835.1 bacterium 42_11 | reverse complement strand
AAGGGTGGTGCCATATCGAAGATAGTTCCCATGGTCTCTCATGTGGATCATACGGAGCATGAGGTTCACTTAATCGTTACCGAGTGGGGGGTAGCTGACCTGAGGGGGAAGTCACCGCGTGAGCGTGCTAAGGAGATAATCGGGAAGTGTGCTCATCCCGATTACAGGGAGATGTTATGGGACTATTTTGAGAGGGCTTCAAGGAGGGGAGGCCACGAGCCACACCTATTAGAGGCGGCCCTAAGCTGGCACGTAAGGCTTATCAGAGAGGGAAGTATGAGAACTTGAAAATCAAAGAGAGGGGTGGTAAAGATGCTTGTTAATTTTAATTTCAATGTTCCATCAACGATAGTTTTCGGTGTTGATACGGTGAATCAGACCGGTCAATATGTCAGGAAGCTTAATGGTAAAAGGGCGTTCGTTATCACCGATCCAGGCGTGGCTAAGGCGGGAATACTGGAAAAGGTTTTAAGGGTTTTGAGGGAGGATGGAATTGAAGCGGGATATTACGACGGGGTTATACCCGAGCCACCGGAAAACATAGTTGCTGAAATTGTTGATAAGGTTAAAGATGGTGGTTATGAAGTGATAATAGGCCTTGGCGGTGGAAGCTCCATGGATACTGCCAAGGTGGTTTCCGTTTTGGTTACCAATGGTGGGACTATTCGAGATTATCTTGGCATTGATAAGATTCCAAAGCCGGGTCTTCCGAAAATAATGATACCCACGACCGCAGGAACCGGCTCCGAAGTAACTCAGGTTGCCATTTTTACTTTAGTTGATGAGAAGGTCAAAAAGGGGGTAGTAAGCTCATATCTTCTTGCTGATGTGGCGATAGTTGATCCTGCTCTTACCTATAATTTGCCTCCTGAGATAACTGCTGCGACCGGAATGGATGCCTTAATTCACGCCATAGAGTCTTATATAGCGCGAAAGGCCAACAAGTTTACGGAAGGTCTCTCTTTAATGGCTATGGAGCTTATAGCTCGAAACATTCGCACCGCCGTTACCGATGGTTCCAATACCGAGGCGAGATATAACATGTCCTTGGGAAGTTTATTGGCTGGCATAGCCTTCGGGAACTCGAGCTGTGCCGCCGTTCATGCTTTAGCATTGGCCTTGGGAGGAAAATTCCATATACCCCATGGAGTTGCCAACACTTTAATGCTTCCCTATGTTATGGAGTATAACGTGGTCAGCAGGATGGAAAAATTCGTTAAGATAGTCGAGGCGTTGGGTGAGAAGGTAGATGGCCTATCCTTAAGGGATGCCGCCTTCAAGGCCATCGATGCGATGGTCAATATAGCTCGGGATATAGGTGTTCCAACGAGGCTTAGGGATTTAAACGTACCTAAGGAGGCAATTCCTGAGATGGCTAAAGCCGCGATAAACGAAACGAGACTGCTGTCACAAAATCCGCGAGTATTGACTCTCAAGGATATCGAAAATATTTACAATAACGCATGGTAAGATGGTAATCATGGGGTCGCTTTCTGTGGCCCCGATTTTTGTTTTTAGCTTTTCGATGGCAGGCTTTCGAGAGATGTTATTATTTATTGGGGGGTGCTAAGAGGATGTATGGTTACATGGGTAAGCTTTTATATCTTGATCTAACTAAAAGGGAGGCTAAGGAGGTAGATTTGGAAGAGAGGTTTGCACGTGAGTATCTGGGAGGGCCCGGTTTTGGAGCGAAGATACTTTATGAGGAGTTAAGGGAGGGAACTGATCCTCTATCTCCAGAGAATATTGTTATAGTTACCTCGGGTCCTATTTCGGGAATACCCTTCATGGGAGCTGGAAGGTCTACCTTCGTTTCTAAATCTCCCTTGACCTTAGGCTGGATGCATAGCAACATGGGCGGAAGCTTTGCAGCGAGCATGAAGTATGCAGGTTACGATGCCATTGTTATAAAGGGCAGGTCGAGCGAACCTGTAGCTGTGAAAATCGATAACGGTAGCGTTGAGTTTCTGTCCGCTTCTGACTTGTGGGGTAAAAGTGCCATTGAGGCACAGGAGATATTTAAGGAAAAATATGGTAGAGATTACGATACCTTTGCCATAGGGCCTGCCGGTGAAAATCTCGTCAGGTATGCCTGTGTAATAGGTAGCGGGACTCGTGCCGCTGGTAGAGGTGGCTTGGGTGCCGTATTGGGTTCTAAAAACCTGAAGGTCCTTGGTCTTAGAGGTAACAACAGACCTCAACCTTACAATAGGGATGTCTTTGATAAGTTTAGAGCGAACTTTATCGAGGCTGTAACCAAAAAGCTGTCGAACCTCACTAAATATGGAACACCATATTTAGTTAAGGTGATAAACGAGGTTCACGGGGGTCTTGGAACCAGAAACTTCCAAGAAGAGGTATTCGAGGGAGCTTCGGGTATATCTGGGGAAACCTTTAGGGAGAAACACTATGTAAAGAATACCGCTTGCTTTGGTTGCCCCGTTGCCTGTAGCAAGGTCTTTAGGTCATTGAGGAACCCGAAGATTACTTCGGAAGGTCCGGAATACGAATCTATTTACGCTTTGGGTTCCATGTGTGGGATAGACGATGCGAGCGTTTTAATAGAGGCTGATAGAAAGTGCGATGAATACGGCATCGATACCATTTCTGCTGGCGTATCCATAGCTTTTTTGATGGAGTGTTATGAAAAGGGGATTTTAACCAAGGCGGATGTGGATGGCATAGATGCGAAGTTTGGCAATGGAGAGGCTTTATTGGCCTTGCTTGATAAAATAGCGAAGAAGGAAGGAATAGGAGAGCTTTTGGCCGAAGGGACCAAGAGGATGGCGGAAAGGATTGGTAAGGATACTTGGAAGTTCGCCATACACGCAAGGGGTCTTGAAATTCCGGGGCACTCTCCAAGGGTGCTTAAGGTAATGGCCATAGGTTATGCTCTATCCAATAGGGGAGGTAGCCATCACGACCCAAGGCCTGGCCCAGAGTATGCCATGTCTTTTGAAGATAAGAGAAAGGTGGAAGGCAAAGCAAGGCTCTGTTATGAAATAAATCTTTGGACCACTTTGGGAGACTCCCTTATAATCTGTCATTTTGCGGAAAACGTTCTCGGGACCTCTTTGAACGAGAACTACCTAACCCTGGTTAACTCCCTTACAGGTTTTGGGTACTCTTTAGAGGAGCTCAGAGATGTATCCCACAGGGTTTACACCCTTCAAAGGTGCTTTAACATAAGGGAGAAGAAGTTGGCTAAGGAGGAGGACACATTGCCGTGGAGAATATTAAACGAAAGGATTCCAAGCGGTCCTGCTCAAGGTTTTGGAGTTACGCCCGAAGAGCTAAACCAGATGCTTAAGGAGTCCTATCTTTTAAGGGGATGGGATGAAAACGGGATTCCCAGTGAGTCCGAGCTTAGGCGCCTTAACCTGGATTTTGCCATCGATGACATGAATTCTGTCAGAGGAAAGTATATTTAAGGGAGGTTGATATTATGACTTGGAAAAGTTATGATGTAAGGTTTCCTCCGGGGATAGTTTATGGCCTACAGGCCTCTTCCCTGGTTGGAATGGAGGCTGCAAAGCTTGGCAGGAAGGCACTTTTAGTTGCAGGCAATGTAGTTAAAAACCTTGGTTATGTGGATGTTATTAAGGATCGCGTAAAATCGGAGGGAGTTGAAGTAATCACGTATATAAAAGATGATAGAGAACCTACCGTTGAGCATGTTGAGGCAGGTCTAAAGCTTTTTTCAGACAACGGTTGCGACCTTATAATAGCCCTGGGCGGTGGAAGTGCCATAGATACTGCGAAAGCCATAGGCATACTTGCTACCAATGGTGGGACGCTTTCCGACTATATGGGTATGTATAAGGTTAAAAAGCCTATACCTCCGCTTGTGGCAATACCCACAACTTCGGGGACCGGTAGCGAGGTCACCAGATTTACGGTGATCACCAATCCAGCCAATAATGTCAAGATGCTTATCGGTAGCCCTTTAATTATTCCCTCCGTTGCCATAGACGATCCCGAACTAACCATAACTATGCCTCCTAAGATTACAGCTGCCACAGGTATCGATGCCTTTACCCATGCTATCGAAGCTTACATCTCCAAGCGCTCTCACCCTCTTTCCGATACCCTTGCAAGATCCGCGATCAGGAGAATAGCGAGGTATATAAGAAGGGCGTGGGCCGTTCCTGAGGATATAGAAGCTCGCTCTCAAATGATGCTCGGTTCTCTTGAAGCGGGCCTGGCCTTTTCCAATTCCTCGGTTACCATCGTTCACGGTATGTCTCGCCCTATTGGAGCCATATTCGGTGTTCCTCACGGCATATCGAATGCCCTATTGCTTCCCACGTGCATGGAGTTCTGTATGGTAGGGAGCTTGGAAAAGTTTGCTGATATCGCTGAGCTTATGGGAGAAGATGTGAAAGGTTTGCCTCTTTGGAAGGCTGCAGAAAAGGCTGTTGAAGCTATAAGGAGATTGTGCGAAGACCTTCAGATTCCTAAAACGGTCACCGGATTAGGAATAGATAAGGAAAGATTTATGGAAGTTATACCCAAGATGGCCGAAGATGCCTTGGCAAGTGGAAGCCCTGCCAACGCACCCCGCGTAGCCACCAAGGAAGACATAATGGAGCTCTATAGGAGGGTGATTTAATTAAGGATTTCAAAGCACGATGTTGCTTAAATGAAAGCAAGATTTTTATTGTTTTTTAAGCGCCAATCTTCATTACTACTCTGAATACCTTTTCATCGTTACTGCTTGCGATTTCAAATCCTTTTGCTGCTTCAGTGATTTCAACTACATGCGTTATCATTGGTTTAACTTTAACCTTTCCAGAGGCTAATAAGGCTGAGGCGGTTTGATATTCTCCGCTTCCCGCTCTTGAGCCTTGGATGGTTATCTCTTTATAATAGAGCTCTTCTAATGGGATGTTTGATGCTCTTTCTTTATAAGTACTAAATACGATTATCTTACCTCCTGGTTTAACCATATTTATGGCTAATGGAATAGTTGAGGCA
>LGFB01000115.1 GCA_001508835.1 bacterium 42_11 | reverse complement strand
GTGCTATTCTTCTTTCAGAAATATTTGCAAGTTCAGAAAGGGCTATCGAAAGAAAATCCATCCCCACCGCCAAGGGTTCACCATGGAAGTTACCTCCCGACAATATCTCTCTATCATCAGGGAAAACAATCGGATTGTCCGTAACCGAGTTAAACTCCCTCTCTAAAACCTCTCTAAAAAACGAAATTACATCTCTTGCCGCACCATGAACCTGCGGAGCACACCTTATGGAATAGGCATCCTGCGTTCTCTCTCTTGGAGAGAGGTATATTATCTCGCTACCATCGATCAACCTCAAAACATTTAAAGCGCTCGCTTCTTGTCCAGGGTGAAGGCGAAGCCTGTGAATTCGAGAATCGAAAGCGTCGGGAAGTCCTTTCAAGGCCTCCATACTTAAAGAAAGCGCTATATCAGCAAGCTTGGCAAGTCTTAAAGCTTCGTATAAAGCAATTGCACCCACCGAGGCCATCATAGATGTGCCATTTATCAAAGCCAAACCTTCCTTAGCTTCAAAGACCATGGGAGGTAGTAGCTCTTCCTTCAGAGCCAGAGAAGCGGGAACAAGCTTTCCCTTATAAAAAACGCTCCCCTCTCCCATCATCGCTAAAGCGATATGAGCAAGGGGAGCTAAATCTCCACTCGCACCTACAGAACCCTTCATGGGAACATAAGGGCATATATCTCTGTTAATCATCTCGGCTATAAACTCAAGAAGCTCATATCTGATACCCGAATATCCCTTTGCAAGGGCGTTAAGCCTTAAAAGCATGGCCCCTTTAACTATGTTAGGAGGAAAGGGCTCCCCTACTCCACAGGCATGGCTCCTTATGAGGTTTCTCTGAAGCTCTTTAATCTTATCAAGAGGTATAACAACCTTAGCAAGGTCGCCAAATCCTGTTGTTATCCCATAAACCACCCTCTTCGAAAGTATGGCTTCCTCTACCACTCTCCTCGATTTATCCACTCTTTCCTTTACTTTATCGTGTATTTTAACCTTACAACCATCCTTAACAACCCTTATAAAATCCTCGAGGCAAAGAGAATCTCCATCTACAACGACTTCTTTCATTATATTCATCCTCCCGATTAAAGAATGAACCTATTCTCGGCTCCGCAAAAGATACACTTATTCCCCTCAAGATTAACCTCCACTATCTCATACCCACGTCTCTTTAATATGGGTTCGTTACAACTCAAACAGTAGGTAGTTTCGTATTTCTCCTCCCATATGTTTCCTAAGTACACATAGGGCATCCTTTCCCTAGCTATCTGGTAAGCCCTATAGAGCCTTGAAAGGGGCGTTGGTGGATTCGACATCTTATACTGGGGGAAATACCTTGAAAAGTGAAGAGGGATTAAGGGATCTATGTCACAAATGAGATCAACCACCGATTTTATATCTTCATCGGAGTCATTCTCGTCAGTAACAAGCAAGTTTGTGACCTCAACAAGACAAGATGAGTTAGCTATCTTTATAGTCCTCAAGACAGGTTCAAGCCTTCCACCACATAATCGTCTATAATAATTATCATTGGAAGATTTTAGGTCTATGTTCATGGCATCCACAAAGGGAAGAAGTTCCCTTAAAGGAGCTTCTTCTATAAAACCATTAGTAACAAGGACATTTTTAAGGCCCCTTTCTTTTGCCAACCTGGCAGTATCATAAACGAACTCATACCATATAGTGGGCTCATTATAAGTATAAGCTATTCCTATACTTTTATAAGCCAAAGCCGCTTCGACTATTCGCTCAGGAGGCACGTATTCAGTTCCAATATCTCCTCTAACGAGATGCCAATTCTGGCAGAATCTACAAGAAAGATTACAATACAGCGTACCTATCGATAAGATCTTGCTTCCAGGGTAAAAATGAAATAAAGGTTTTTTTTCTATAGGGTCCATATTTACAGCGGAGCATTCGCCATATATTCTTGTAAAGAGCTTCCCGCCCCTATTCTCTCTGGCCCTACATAAGCCCAAAGCTCCATCTGGAATAACACAATTATGAGGACAAAGAAGGCATCTAACTCTACCTTCGTTGAGGGGCTCGTAAAAAAGAGCTTCCTTAAGGGCCATGTTACTTATACCTCCTGACCCTGAACCTGTAAATATTTATAGGTTCCCCCGGAAGAATACCCGCTTTTCTTGAAGCTATATCTATCTGCTCCTCAACAGTATCAACGCCTTCAAGGTCGGGAAGCAAAAGCCCCTTTCTACCATCGGAAGCCTCAACTATGACTCCATAAACCTTGGGATCAAGCTCCCTTAGGTCATAAACGGGTTCAGGTTCAGTCAAGACATCAACAGAATACTCCAAATAGGGTAATTCGTCCTCTCTGACAGGCTCAAAACGAGGGTCTTCACTACAAGCGGCTATCGCATTTCTTATAACCTCTTCAGCTACATTCTTACGAGTGGGGAGATATGTGCCTATGCAACCTCTTAATTTTCCTCTTTTCTTTATTGAAACGAAGACGCCAGCTCTTTCCTTCATTTCAGGTATCATCTCTGAAGGAGAAGGAGGAGAGATTATCTTACCCTCCTTAACGAAGGTTTCCACCGCTTTTCGCGCCAGCTTAACCAAGGGATGTTCTTCCTTAACCACTCTTCTTTGAGGATATATTGCAGCAACACAATAGCCAACGCCAAAAGGCCCTTCATAAGAAAGAACTTCTGTTTTAACTTCCCACTTATCAAATGCCCCGAAAAGAATTACAATGGGTCTATAACCGCACTCCCCAGCTTCCTCTAAAAAGTAGGGATCCATCTTCAAGAGTTCGTCCTTATCAAAGTTTCTAATTATATCGACTATCTTTCTATCAAACTCCTTGCCTTGCGGAGAGTAACCTGCGGGGGCGTCATAAGTTAAGCGATGAGAAAGGTCTCCACTAGCTATTAAGATTGTAGGAACGGGGTCCTCAAACAAAACATCCTCTAAGAAGGCCCCTATCTCGTAAAGGGTATACGGAGGAAGGAAGGCAAAACTCATAATAACCAGAGGTAAATTCGCCTTAACCCCCAGAAGATAATATAATGGGACCAATACACCGTGGTCCAGTCGAGAATTTCTCACCACATCAACGGGTAAACCTCTTGCCTGAGCCTTTCTTACAAAGCTCTCCACAAATTCTCTGTCAGACGGGTAAGAAAAATCTCTCGGTCCACCAAACTGGCCCAAACTCCCTCTAAAGTTATCAGCCCACAGAACGCCAACAGCATCGCCTAATACTATATTGTGCGGAGTTATAACTATAATCCGTTGCGGATTTTTTTCTCTAACCCTTCTTGCGAGAGCTCTAAATCCTTCAACTGTACTCTTAACCTTTTCAACTTCAGGTCCTCCTATCTCAGGTATTATTATCGGAGGATGGGGGGTTAATGCACCTAAGACTAATCCCATTTCCCGCTCACCCCCTTTTAAAGAATCAACATGGCATCACCGAAGCTATACAGGCGATACCTCTCCTTTACCGCAATTTCATAAGCTCTCTTCAAAAACTCCTCTCCTGCGAAAGCAGAAACCAAAGCCAAAAGGGTAGTCCTCGGCAAATGGAAATTAGTTATAAGTCCCTTTAAAACCCTAAACTTAAACCCGGGAAGAATAAATAGATCTGTCCATCCCTTTTTAGGAGAAATAACCCCATTATCGTCGCAAACGCTTTCCAAAACCCTCGTAGTAGTTGTTCCGACAGCGATCACTCTACGTCCTTCCCTCAATGCAGAGTTCACTTCTAAAGCACACTCTTCGGGAACTTCATAATACTCTGGTGGAACCTTGTGTTTCCTTATATCTCCTCTTACAGGAAGGAAAGTTGCAGCTCCCACATGAAGAATTAGGAAAGTCATCTTTATACCCTTTTTTCTGAGCTCCTCCAACACCCTATCCGTAAAGTGAAAGCCTGCGGTGGGCGCTGCAACTGAGCCAGGAACCTCCGCATAAATGGTTTGATAAAGACTGGGATCTTTTATCTTCCTTTTTATATAAGGAGGAGTTGGAACCTCTCCTATGCTCTCGAGAATACTTAAAAATCTCTCTCCCCCAACAGAAAAGCGAACTATCCTAAAACCCTCATCTAAAACCTCTTCAACTACACAACTTAAACCGTCAGCAAAGACTACCTCCGTTCCCAGCTTAAGCCTCTTTGCCGGACGTGCGATAACTTCCCACAAAGTATCATCAAGTCTTCTTATAAGAAGGAGCTCCACCCTCGCTCCACCATTCCTCTTGGTTCCCACAAGGCGGGCCTTTATAACCTTGCTTTTATTAAAAACAAGGAGGTCCCCCTCTTTTAAAAACTGAGGAAGCATGTAAAACATCGCATGCTCTATCGTTCCCTTTTCCCTATTCAAGACCATTAAGCGAGAATGATCCCTTGGATTAGCTGGTTCCTGAGCTATTAACTCTTCAGGGAATTCATAATCAAATATGATATAATCACCTCCTAAAGATGAGATTCAAGATAACTGTCAAGACCAAGCTTAAGATGAGACTTGTAACGATCGGGAAGTAGAAGATCATTCCTTTCTTCTCCACATAGATATCTCCCGGAAGCCTACCAATATAAGGGATTTTGGGGGCAAAAGTAATAACCACACCCGTAATTACTATTATCAGACCAAATATGATTAGCATCTTACCCAAAGATTCCATTGCAACCCCTCCTTTTCCAGATATCATAGGCTCGCTGGGTTGCAACTCTTCCCCTTTTTGTTCTCTCTATAAACCCCATTCTCATAAGGTAAGGCTCATACACCTCGGAAATAGTATCTGGCTCCTCGTTCAAGGCTGCAGCAAGGGTCTCTATCCCTACAGGACCTCCCGAAAACTTTTCTATAATGACAGAAATGAGCTTCCAATCGGTAGAATCTAACCCGTAAGGGTCTACATTATAAAACTCAAAAGCTTTTAAAATGGTTTCCTCATCTATTAAACCTTTACCATTAACCTGTGCATAATCCCTTACCCTCTTTAAAAGCCTATTAACTAT
>LGFB01000114.1 GCA_001508835.1 bacterium 42_11 | reverse complement strand
GATACCCTTAAAACCCGAGGTTTGGAGGGAGTGGATAGGCGAGGAAAGGAGACGTGAGGAGGTTAAGAAAGTTATCTTTGTCGATGGTGTTAGAAAAATACATAAGAGATTACAAGGCTTTGATGGGGTCGTGGGAGGAATTGCGGAGATAGTTATAGGTCATATCGTATGGAGTGAAGGTGGGGTTAAAACGTGCGAATCCCCTCTTATAAGAAGGTTTATAGTTTTGCCTGAGAATAGAACGAAAGAAATTCTTGAAAGAGAAACTTACTTTCCTACCCTTGAGGCTTTTCCTTTTGAGATAAGAGAGCTTTCCCGTGAGGGAGAGGATAGGGTTTCAGCAACGGTTAACAATTTACTCCTTAGCGAGGAAGGAGCTTATTTGAGGAATTTGGTTTCGAGTAGAGATGGCTTTATTGTTAAAGATGGGACGATTCACCCTGGTTCTCCTCTTTTTGGGGGGAAGGATTACGGACCGGTGGGGCTCGTCAAGCGAGTTATTAGGGAGCACCTACCTACATCCTTTATGAGCTTGGTGAGGGGCCTAAGGAAGGGTCAAAGAACTCCATTTTATGCTGTTTATCTTAGGGATCCGGAAGATATCTTAAGGATAATGTGTTACTTAAGGCTTGTTGAACTTGAGAGTGGGGAGAACCCTTTAAAGGGGATAGTGCGCTTGGAAACCTTGATTTTAAAAAGGGATTTCGAAAACGATGATAGAAGAGAGTTTCTAAAGCAGGAAATCTTGGAAGCCTTTGACTTTTTAGCGTCCTTTATTTCCAAGATGACCATTAGAGGGTGTGATCTTCCGAGAAGTCCTGAAAATCTCCCAATAGTTGCTTCTCTGGAGTCTTGGCTTTCTTCATTTTTCTTGCCCAGTGACTATCTAAGTTCCCTTCTCGAAAGGAGGGATTTAGTTGAAGATAGGTAGTGTGAGTGGTCTTAAGCCTATAACCCCTTATGAGTTTTGGGTAAGGGTGGAGCTCGATGAGAAAACCGGGAAGCCTCTCAGGATGCTTCAGATAGACGACATGATTAAAATTAGCTTTAGCTACGATAGATTTAAGGAGGTAACTACCTATGGTGTAGTGGTTGAGATAGAAACGAAATGGGATAGGGATGGAATGAAGGGATTTGAGGAGGCTTTAGTTACTACCAATAGGAGTTTTACATTACCCGTTTATCTTGCTCGTATTGTGGTAACACGAATAGATCCTTTCATTTCCGTTCCTCCTCCCCCCGGGTCTCCAGTTTTTCTTGTTGATGAAAGAGATACCGATCAAGTCTACGATTTTGTCTCTCTTAAAAGGAAGAAAAGGGCGCTTCCTGCTGGCATTCTCCTGAACGGCGGTGTGGCTTACCTGGATTTGTCTTACATCCTTGGTGATAATGGTGCTCACATAAATATATCTGGCGTTTCAGGAGTTGCTGCCAAAACATCGTATGCTACCTTCTTGCTTTATTCTCTTCTAAAGACCGGGGAGAGATTGGCCTGTGAAGATGCTTCCTTGAGAATACTTGCTAACTCAAGAGCCATAATCTTTAATGTGAAAGGGGAAGGACTTTTGTTTTTGGACGAGTGGAATACGGAATGGTTTAAGAACCCCAAAAGAGAAGAGTGGGAAGAGATGTTCCGTAAGATGGAGCTTTTACCCGAGCCCTTTAAAAATGTATGCTATTATGCCCCATCAAAACGCGGAGACTTTTCGCCAGATGTGACACACAGAACCTACGGTGTTAAGACGTTTGGGTGGGATGTAATTGATATAATTAAGCTGGGTCTTCTTGAGCTTATGTTCGACCCCGAGGAGTTATCTAAAAATGTTAACCTACAGCTTGCAGTGTCAGCGTTATCTGATATACTTGAGGAAAATTATAGAGAATTTGTAGCAAAGGTTAAGAAAGAACTTCCCAACCTTAGACAGAATTATAGAGTAGACCCTGATTCTCTCAGCGATGAAGAAAAGGTTAGGCTTTATCTTAAAGTTTGTGGAAGAGATCCTAATGATGTTTTGAATGATGAAGGCATTCCTCCAGATTTTCCTTCCTTAGAAAGTTTTATAAAGTCAGATAAAGTTAGAAATAGGCTTTTAAGTGAGGAGGAGCTTGAAGAAAGAACAGTTAAGGCTATGGTAAGAAGGCTAAAGGCAGCGCGCAAGCTTGATTTAGACAGGGTATGGAAGCCTATCGAGGGTTTAGAATTTGGAGAAGTGGTTGAGAGGTATGTTCCACCCTCTTATAAGATAGACTGGGATGTGAGTGGTAGGGTTACTGTCGTAGATATAGCTAAGCTTAGATATCGTGCCCAGGTGTTTGTGGTTGGTGCCATTTTGAAGGAGATTCTTTACCGTAAGGAGAATGCGGAAAGACCGGAGCCGGTTTTCGTCTTTCTTGACGAACTTAATAAGTATGCCCCAAGAGCTGGCGGAGGTCCGTTAGGTGCCATATTCCGTGACATAGCCGAAAGGGGAAGGTCTTTTAAAATAATAATGATAGGAGCTGAACAAACTGCTTCGGAGGTAGATTATAGGGTTATAACTCAGGCGTCGACCGTTGTTGTTGGTCATCAGAAGATCGCGGAGTTAAAGAAAGATGAATATGCTCACCTCTTTGGATCTCAAAGAGAGAAAGCTTCAACCTTGCTTCAAGGAGAGCTGATAGTGGACCAACCCTTTTTGAGAGTTCCCATGACTGTGAAGTTTCCATTGACACCTTGGGCAACAAGGGAGGATGCTCATAGTCCCTCTCTTTTAAAAGAGGAGGAAGAAGAGGGTTCCAGGTTATCTGATTTCTATTGAGTGAGGTGATGATGGATGAGAATAGAGTGGTTAGGGCATGCCTGCTTTTTTATAGAGACCAAAGATGGGGTGAGGATCATCACAGATCCTTATGATCCCACTTTGGGTTACACTCCTATTCCTTATGAGGCTGATATAGTTTTGGTAAGCCATGACCATTTCGATCACAACTATGTTGATGGAGTTAAAGGAAAACCTCATGTAGTTATGACTCCCGAGCTCAGAACGGTTAAAGGAGTGAGTATCTCAGGAGTTGAGCTTTTTCATGATAAATCGGGAGGAAGGGAGAGGGGCAAAAATATTGCCTTTATAATAGATACTGATGGTTTAAGACTTGTTCACCTTGGAGATCTCGGCCATGTTCCTTCACCCGCTCAGCTTGCAAGCTTTGGAAGCGTTGATATTCTCTTTATACCCGTGGGCGGCTTTTATACTATAGATGGGGCTGAAGCCAAAAAGATATTAGCGGAGCTTAAACCAAAGATTGCAATTCCGATGCATTTTAAGACGCCCGTTTTAAATTTTCCTATCAGTGGGGTTGAGCCCTTTATCTCTGGCTTGAGTAATGTTGAGGTTCTTGACAGAAGCTGGTTAGAGGTAGATGCATATACCCTTCCCAAGGAGACAAAGGTTATTGTTATGCAGTATAGGAAGTAACAAGGGGGGAAACTGCTATGCTTAAGATGGATGAGGTCACTATTCGTTTTGAGGAGCTTTTGGGGCGCTGGGGGCGCATCCGGAGCTGTTTTTGACACATCCCTTTTGTCTGCCGAGAGGGAGGAGCTTGAGAAGAAGGTAGCTTCTCCTGAAATTTGGGAGGATGCACAAGAAGCCCAGAGAATAACGAGGAGGCTAAAAGAGGTAGAGAAGATTCTATTTTCCATTGAGGAAACCCAAAACAAAATAGAAGATATTCAAGCGATGATTGATCTTTTAATGGAGGGATATGATGAGGCATTGGGGGAAGAGTTACTAAAAAGCATAGAGGATTTAGAGAAAGATTTGGTAAGCTGGGAAAGAAAGGTTTTTCTGGCTGATGAGTTTGATAAGGCGAATGCAATACTTTCCATTCATCCTGGTGCGGGGGGAACAGAATCTCAAGATTGGGCTTATATGCTTCTTAGAATGTATATGAGGTGGGCAGAGGATAAAGGGTTTGAGGTAAAGGTGCTTGATTATCAGGAGGCTGAAGATGCAGGTATAAAAAGCGTAACCATATTGATTGAGGGTGAGTATGCTTATGGTCTCCTTAAGGGAGAGAATGGGGTTCATAGACTGGTAAGAATCTCTCCTTTTGATGCTTCAAAAAGGAGGCATACTTCTTTCGCTTCTGTTGAGGTAGTTCCCGAGATACCAGAGGATGTTAACATTGAGATAAAGGAGGAAGATTTAAAGATAGAGACTTTTAGGGCGAGTGGTAGGGGAGGCCAGTATGTTAACACCACTGACAGTGCGGTAAGGATAACTCACATTCCTACTGGTATAGTTGTCTCTTGCCAAAATGAGAGGTCCCAGTATCAAAACAAAATGACCGCTCTAAAGATATTAAAAAGTAAGTTATACGAGTTGGAAAGAAGGAAGAAAATGGAGGAGATAGAGAGGTTGAAAGGGGAAAAGAGGGAAATAGCATGGGGTAGCCAGATCCGATCTTATGTTTTCCATCCTTACACCTTGGTTAAAGACCATAGAACGGGCTTTGAAGTTACGAACGCTTTAAGCGTTATGGATGGTGATATAGATCCCTTTATAGATGCTTATCTTCGCTGGCTGGCTATGGATGGTAGGAAGGTGGCGTCATGAGTAAAGGTAGAATAGTTACCGTTGTGTTCCTGTTCGTTTTTCTATCTTCCTTCTCTTTCGCCTTAGAGATAAAGCTTAATGCTGATAAGGTTCTCTATTACCCTGAAAAAGATTTAATGGAAGCTGTTGGAAATGTGACTCTTCTCTGGGGTGGCAGAAAGGCTACTGCTGACAAAGGTTGGGTCAACTTTAAGAGCCGTGATGCTTTTCTTGAGGGAAACGTGGTCATAGAAGATGAGAGAGGGACATTGAGAGCTTTTAAGGTTAGCTTTGATGCTGCTTCCGAAACCTATTTGGCTGAAGAAAAGGTTGTGCTTGTGACTAAAGAGGGAGTAAGGCTTGAATGTGGGAAGCTTGAAGCTAAGGGTAAAAGTAGGTTTAGAGCTTATGAGAAGC
>LGFB01000113.1 GCA_001508835.1 bacterium 42_11 | reverse complement strand
CTTAACGATACTATTGTAGTTTTGGATAGAGTAAGGGAAAACCTGAGAGTGGCTTCTAGAAAGTTTGATTTTAAAACACTGATTAATATGAGCATTAATCAGACTTTGTCACGAACCATAAATACATCTTTGACCACTCTTTTACCCGTTTTAACTCTTTATCTTTTTGGAGGAGAGGTCTTATCTAACTTTGCTTTAGCTTTATTATTAGGTATAATAGTAGGGACATATTCTTCCATATATGTGGCTGGAGCTTTGTTGGTTGAGTGGAATTTGAGGAAGAGGAGGAGACCAGCGACGTTAAGGGCTACGCGTGCTTAGTAAGGAGGTGAGCTTGATTGTTTGAAGTGATCAGAAAGCTTTTATTAAGCGGGTTGGGTATATTAGCTTTCACAAGAGAACAGTTTGAAGTACTGATTAAGGACTTAGTAACTAAGGGTGAGCTAAGAGAAGAAGAGGGTAAAAAGCTGATTGAGGAATTTGTGAGAAGAATGGAATTGAGGAAGGAAGAGATGTATGAAAAGATAAGGCAAGAAATAATAAAGTTTTTGGATATAATAGACCTAGCCCGAAAAAGTGAACTTGAAGAACTGAGGAGAAAGTTAAAGTCGTTTGAAACGCGCATCGAGCTCCTTGAAGAGATGGTGAGAGACCTTAAAAAAGGGGTGAGGTGTGATGAAAGTAGGGATATTAACCAAGCTTAAGGGATACGTTTCTGGGAAAGTGTTGGAAAGTATAGCTAATCTTTTGGCCTCCGATGACGCCGCGGCTGATGAAAAGATAAAGAGAGTTTTTCAATTGCTTTCCTCTTTAGCTTTGACCAAGTTTCACAAGGAGTCCTTTAAGGAAATTGCCAAGATGGCAGATACGGGTCACCCCTTTTTCTTGCTTTGGAAGCGCGTTTTTAGGGAGCTTTCTCCCAAAGCGAGAGAAAAGCTTATCTGGAATTTGTTGGTTAATGCCATGGTTCTTGGAAGAGTCATAAGAGACAGAAAGGAAGAGGAGCTTGGGATACACCTTCCTTTTTTCTTGGTTATAAGTCCTACCATGAAGTGCAATTTAAGATGCAAGGGGTGTTATGCAGGTGATTACGATACTTCCAACGACCTTACCTTTGAGGAGATAGATAGAATTTTGACTGAGGCTAAGGAGCTTGGCATGTACTTCTTCACAATTTCTGGGGGAGAAGTGTTCACGAGGAAGGATATATTTGACATATGGGAGAAGCATGATGATGCTTATTTCAATGTTTATACTAACGGAACCTTGATAACCAAAGAGGTAGCGGAAAGGTTGGCAGAGCTTGGTAATGTTGCTCCCATGATAAGCATAGAGGGATCTAAGGAAACGACAGATAAAAGAAGAGGACCTGGTATTCATGAAAAGGCTCTTCAGGCAATGGATAATCTAAGGGAAGCTGGTGTTTTATTTGGCTTTTCAGCTACATTAACAAGTGCAAGTGCTGATTCGCTAACCAGAGATGAGTTTATCGATGAGATGATAGAAAGAGGTTGTAAGGTTGGTTGGTTCTTCCAATATATTCCAACCGGAGAAAACCCAGACCTCTCCTATATGGCAACTCCTGAGCAAAGGGCGAAGCTCCATGAAAAGGTAGAATACTGGCGTTCAACTAGGCCTATATTCTTGGGTGACTTTTGGAATGATGGTAGATACGTGGATGGTTGTATGGCTGGTGGGGAAAGATATCTTCACATAATATCTAATGGAGATGTTGAACCTTGTGTTTTTGTCCACTTCGCCGTAGACAACATAAGGAATAAAAGCCTTGTAGAGGTTCTTAAATCTCCGTTCTTCCAGGCAATAAGAGAGGCTCAACCTTATTGTGATGATAATCTTCTTGCCCCTTGCATAATAATAGATAAGCCTCAGGTGCTGAGAGAGATAGTTAAAAAGTATGGGGCACATCCTACACATCCGGGCGCTGATAAACTCATTGGTGAACTTGCTTCAGGCTTAGATGAGTATTCAAAGAAAATTCACGAGATATACAAGAAGCGTTGGGAGGATTATGAAAGGTGGCTTTATGTCAGGAGCATACTTTTCAAGGAGGATAAAGATTATTATAGGAAGAGAATGGAAAAGCGCTGGAAAGAAATGGGTCTTGATCCCGAGGAAATATACAGGAAAGCTCAGGAATGGAGTGGCAAGATAGAAGATTGGCGTGGCAAAGCAGCTACTGGTGCGGAGGGGGAGTGACCCATGCCCAAGGTTGTGGTGATCTATCATTCTCGAACTGGTAATACGAAGGCTATGGCGGAGGCTGTTGCGGAAGGGGTTAAGAGTGAAGGAGTAGAAGTGGTTCTTAAAAGTGTGAAAGAGGCTACCCCTGATGACATGCTTCACTGCGATGGGATTATAATTGGTACACCTACCTATTTTGGCGCTCCATCGGCTGAGGTGAAGAAGCTCATTGATGATAGCGTCAAGTATTATGGGGAACTTAAAGGGAAGATAGGAGCTGCTTTTGCCTCTTGTGGCGTTTTAGGGGGAGGAGCTGAAACTGCGGTTTTAGACATAATAAAGGCTTTTTTAATTCACGGAATGATAGTTCAGGGTATAGTCAATGGTGGCCATTATGGTCCGATATCTATTGGTAAACCGACCACCGCGGTTTTGAGCGAATGTAGAGATCTTGGGAAAAAGGTTGCAGAGCTTGTTGGGAAGCTCTTTTAAAAGGAGTTCCTGTTACTTAGGGGACTGCAAGAACAGGAAAATCTTGCAGTCCCTTTTATTTTTAAGGGAGGGTTGGTATTTACGGGTTTGAGGGAAAAGATAAAGGTTTATGTAGCTGGCCATAAAGGGCTTGTTGGTTCAGCGATATTGAAAAAGTTAAGGGAAGCGGGATATAAGAACTTCCCTTTAAGGACGAGCAAGGAGCTTGACCTAAGAAGACAATCCGATGTTGAAAGATTTTTTGAGGAGAATAGTCCGAATCAGGTTTACCTCTGTGCTGCTAAGGTGGGAGGAATACTTGCTAACAGTACTTTTAAAGCCGAGTTTATATATGATAACTTGGCGATAGCCTTAAATGTAATTCACTCCTCTTATAAATTTGGTGTTAATAAGCTTTTAAATTTGGGATCTTCTTGCATATATCCTCGGCTTTCTCCACAGCCGATGAAGGAGGAGTATCTTTTGTCTGGGTATCTTGAGCCTACGAATGAGGCTTATGCCATAGCGAAAATAGCGGCTATAAAGCTTTGCAGATATTACAATGAGCAGTTTGGAACGAATTTTATATCGGTTATGCCAACCAATTTATATGGACCGAATGACAACTTTGACTTGTATACTTCCCATGTTCTTCCTGCCTTAATAAGAAAATTTCATTTAGGTAAGGCTCTTGAGGACGAGGATTGGGAAGGTATAAGAAATGACCTTAATACTCGACCAATAGAGAATATTACTGGTGAGAGTCCGAAAGATATTATCTTAAGGATATTGGAGCAGTATGGAATACTATTTGATAAATTTTCCCGTAGAGTTAAAGTTCTTATCTGGGGAAGCGGAGAGGTTTATCGGGAGTTTCTTTATGTAGATGACCTTGCTGATGCCTGTGTATTTTTAATGGAGAAGGTGGACGCCTCTGATATGAGGAAATTGTGCCCGGATTATTTTGTTAATGTGGGGACGGGAGAGGATATAAGGATAAAGGATTTGGCATGGATGGTTAAAGATATTATAGGCTTTAACGGTGAAATAGAACATGACCTATCCAAACCTGATGGTGTTCCGAGAAAGCTTCTTGATGTTTCCAAAATAAAAGAGTTAGGGTGGAAACCGAAGATAAGCCTGGAGGAAGGGATAAGAAAAACATATAATTGGTATTTAGATTCTCTTAAGAGAGAAATAAAACCCGATTCCCGATTCTAAAAGTTGTTTGATAAATATCATGCTTCCTGCTTGATGCCTCTGCCTTGGATGCCTTGATAAAGAGGATTACAACGTTATAGCGCTAAAGTCTCTTGGTTTAAAGAATATGGGTCAAACGTGATCGTCGTAGAATTTTTAGGTTATCCCCTTGAAAGGTTGGGAGACGGGGTTATTTATCCCTACTTAAGGGAGCATGATTATAAATTGTTTTATAAGGCTTTCGATATTTATGTTTTCGTCCAGAGGGAGTTGTTGGTGTGATGGTAGGGAAGTATTTTAAGCCCCCTTATCCCTTGAGTATCCCTGTTTTATTTCTAATTTTTAATCGTTTGGATACCACTGAAAAGGTATTTGAAATGATAAGAAGGGCTAAGCCTCCAAGGTTTTATGTTGCTTCTGATGGTCCTCGGCATTGGAAGGATGGGGAAAAAGAAAAGGTAGAGAATGTTAGAAGGTATGTCTTGAGCAATATAGATTGGGATTGCAAGGTTAAAACCCTGTTTAGAGATAGAAATTTGGGCTGTGGTAAGGCTATTAGTGAAGCTATAACCTGGTTTTTTGAAAACGAAGAGATGGGTATCATTCTCGAAGACGATTGTTTGCCTCGATTAAGCTTCTTTTGGTTCTGCGAGGAGCTATTGAAAAGATATAAAGATGACTTGAGGGTTTGGCATATCGCTGGTTTTAATCCTAATTTGGGTTGGATTAGGGATCCGGATTATAGCTATTATTTTTCTTCTTTAGGTTTTGTGTGGGGATGGGCCACGTGGAGGGACAGATGGAAAAATTACGATTTTAATATGAGCTTGTTAGATGAGATTTTAGGGAAGGGTTATGTGGAAGATATAGGCTTGTCTTTGGAAAAGGACCTTCCCTTTTTCTACGCTATAAGAAAGGGGCAACTTGATACTTGGGATTTCCAATGGGGATTTACCATGGCTGTAAATAATGGCTTATCTATAATTCCCTGTAAAAACCTCGTTAAGAATATCGGTTTTGGTGGAGGTAGCCTTCATACTAAGTCTATCTTTGATATGAGAGCTAATGCGAAGACGAGCGACGTTGAGTTTCCTTTGCGGCACCCTCCATTTTTGATAAGAGATAGGAAG
>LGFB01000112.1 GCA_001508835.1 bacterium 42_11 | reverse complement strand
AGATTGTTGTTGGTGGATGGATAAACCCAACTACTTATTCTGTGGGGCAGACGTATATCCCGATTTTCAATACTAGACAAGGCCCTGGCCAACCAATTTTTTATGTTTCTTTATTTCAGGGAAGGTTGCGATTAATGCTGTATAATTCTTCCGGCTCCCTGATATATGACCAGACAGAAACACCTACTATTCCCCTAAAGAATAACGGGTGGTACTTTATTGCATCAATCATTGAGGTAAACAGCAAAAGGGTACAGAACTTACTTTGCGATCGAAGTGATGGGGCTGTCTGGCAATCTCCAGTTCGAACATTCACGGGAGACTTAAATCAATCCTGTGTTGCGGACATTGTGATGGGGATGCATGCAAATACCTATTATTACGCAGGAGGATTTGATGACTGGTTCTATGAAAAAGATTCTTCGCTTACCATGGAGGATCTTATTTTCTATTTTAAATCTTCAATTTTGGCAAACGGTGGAGACAGCACTGCTGATGTTGATGCTCTTGTGGACCCTGGTTCTGTCATACTAAAAGCAACAAGCGGAGTCTATGCACAAAGTGGCCAGTTTTATTCGATAGCAGCTGCCTGTGGGCTTTCTGGAACGGGTAGAGTATCAGTTACAAGTGAATACATTGCAGGTATAACATCGATAAGCTTAGTTGAAACTTCTACATCAGATGATTTGTCTAGTTGGACTGAATGGCAGGCTATTGGAACAAGTGGGGAATTACAATCTCCAAACAGAGAATATATTCGTTATCGAATTACATTATCTACTCAAGACACCAGTAGAACTCCTAAACTTCTTGAAATACAACTACATGATATACCAAAACCTCCTTATGAGAGACTTGGATTTGCAAGACCAGTTGTGTTGGATACTAACGGGGCTTGGGAAGCAGTGTTAGAAAATGCCTTTGATATTGTAGTAACAAGTGAAGTAAATGGCGCTGATATTCTGGAGTTTAAACTGCCATTTCATGATTCCAAGCGAGAGACATTAGACAATGAAAAACAGGTGCAGATTGTTAATGATGTTTATCGTATTCGAACTATAACAGATGAGAAAAGCTCCGATGGAAGAGTTGTAACTCAAGTATATGCGGAAGCAGCATTTTATGATCTTTCTTTTAGTGCTGAAAAAGAACCCATGGAATTTGTTGCAGAGACACCAGAAGTCCCTATGCGCTATGCCTTACTTAATACTGGCTGGTCATTAGGAAACGTAACTGTAAATACTAAACGTACATGGCAATCAACAGAAAAGAATGCATTAGCTATCCTACGAACAATACAGAATATTCATGGAGGCGACTTGATTTTCGATAGTGCCAATCGTTTGGTACATCTCTTGACATTTGGAGGTACTGATAGTGGGGCATTATTTTGCTATAGAAAGAACATGAAAAGTATACAGCGCGTAGTGGATACTAGAAGTCTAATCACTCGCCTTTATGCTTATGGAAAAGATGGTATAACATTTGCTTCTATCAATGGTAATAAAGAGTATGTTGAGGATTATAGCTATTCATCAGAAGTTAGAGTAGGAACGCTGGATGCTTCATCAATCAGCAACCCTTATCAGCTGCTTGAGTTCGCTAATATGCGCTTAGCTCAGTATGCGAAGCCACGAATCTCATATGTTCTCTCTGCAATGGACTTATCAGTGTTGACAGGATATGAGCATGAGGCATGGAAACTAGGTGATATAGTAACTGTGGATGATAGAGATTTGAATTTATCTGTCAAAACTCGTGTGGTACGCAGACAATATAATCTCCAAGAACCATGGAAAACAGTGCTGGAGCTATCAACAACGTTAAGAGAACTGGGGGATTCATCTGCTGTTTGGGATAAAGCTGCTGATATTTTATCTTCAGCTGATGTTCTTGACCGTCAGGAAGTAAAAGACTTAGTTCCTTTTAATCATCTAAGAAATTCACGAGCTGATGACGGGTTAACCTATTGGTTAAGTTCAGGTTTTACAGTGGACCCTAATAATGGGGTATCAGGATCAGCTTCTTTTAAAGCTGAGGGAGTTTTAGGAATGACAAAAAGTCTATCACAGACTGTGTATCCTGCTAGTAGAAAGAGTTACACATTTTCAGCGCAGATTGCATCGGAAAATCTACAGAAAGGGCCAAACGGAAAAGTTGGAATTGAAGTTGTCATTGAATATGAGGACGGTTCGACAGAAACTAGGTTTATTGATCTCTATTAGGAAGGAGGTAGCGATATGGCTTATTTTTCACAGACAGCTCATGCTATTACACCGAGAGGTTTTGGCAAGATAAAGTCGCTTACCATCCGTCTTTTCATTACTGATTGTACTGGTGAGGTATTCTTTACGGATATGCTTTTGCAAGGTGGCTCTGTTGCTACGGGCTGGGTTGGTCATGTGTCAGAAATACAATGGACGCTGGATGGGTAGGTGGTGTAAATGTCAGTTGCATTTACCAGATTTACCGAGACGATTCATTGTAAAGAGGATAAACGAGTAGTAAGCGTAACAGTGAATTTACTTCTTGAAGATTGTACAGGTACGGTATATTTTACTGATATTCAAGCACAGGAAGGAAATCACCTTACTGGTTATACAACTAACACAGAGAGCATGCTGCAAAAATATCGAGAGAATGAGACAATTGTTCCTGTTCGCTTTTATAATGGAGTAGTTCGAAGCGGAGAGACGATTATTCTCTTCAATCTGGGTTCAACTTCCGCTGGCCTTGACTGTCATATTTATCCAAACCAAAATATGGCTGCAGGCAGTATCCAATTGTCTCAAGGAGCAGGGGCGCACAAGGTGATATTTAATGAGGCAGTTAGTCCAGGTGATACCTTTTCGCTACTAGCATCAACTAGGCAGTGTTTAAAGAACGGAAACCCAACTGATAAGGAAGGTTTTTTTCAATATACAGCATCCGGTGATAGCAAACATGTGATAAAGCTAGAAGACAGAAAATCAGCCCGGGTATTATTTGAGTTTCAAGAAATGCAGGAAGGAAGTGAGCGCCTTTGATTGACTATTTAAAAGGTAAGCGTTGTATGGTCTGGAGTTTCATGGGGAATACCCGCATGTATCAAGCATTACGAGACTATGGTGATCGAATTGATACGGTGGGTATTTTTACTTTTGAAGTGGATATCACCGGGACAATAACAGAAACAGGAACAAGCATATCCAGTATGCTTACCTATATTAACCGTTGGCCTCATATCAAATGGCTACTGACTATTATGAATCATGGTACAGCTTCTATTTTTACTGCCCTTAGAAATAATACCAGTGGTGCGAAGGATAAATTTCTTACTGAGATCATTCGCATTATGGAAAAGTATCCATGGTGTGCAGGGGTTGATATAGACTTGGAACGTGGAGGTGGCTACGAGAACAAGGATGCTGCCAATGCCCTATTTCGTGACATATATAATACTGTCAAAGCCTATGATTCTTCTAAACTCGTTAATATTTGTTTACCAGGAATGACGGGAGTACAAGGCTCGGTTGGTGGCGAAAATTGGTGTGTCTATGAAGACTTAAATCCGTACTGTGATACGGCAGCGATTATGAGTTATGGCATGGCATGGGCTGGTTCTGCTCCGGGACCGGTTTCTCCGAGGGATTGGTTGGAAGGTATTTATGATTATGCTGTTCGGGTTATGAATCCTGAAAAAATATTTTTGGGATTGCCCGCCTATGGCTGGAACTGGAGGATACATGATACACCAGAGAACCTTGGAATAACATATCGTGGGATTTCAAACACTTATTATGCAGCAAAGCTTTGGATGACAGGAGGATATAACTTTACTGATGACGGGCCACCTCAACCAATGATTCCAATCATTGCGTATTGGGATGATTATGATAAGGTTCCTTGGGCGTTACCACATGTGTATGACTACATGGAAGGCTGGGATGCTGTTTCAAGAACATACCCATTACTTGAGGAATCCTATAGTCGTCGCAGATATTTGACCGCCTATAGTAAGCAACAAAAAACTGAATTTGGCACAATCTTTATAGACCGTAGTGGTGGAACACCTGATAATTATTTTGGTAATGTATCAGTTTCATCTCAATTTATTACACTTGGAGATGAAGGTGAAGCCACCTACGAATTTGAAATAGAATCTGCTGGTTTTTATGATGTAGCTATTCGCTTTTCTTTTCCTTTTTGGGACAAGAATACTATCCATGTTTCGCTTGACGGAATAAATAAGGTATTTAGTGAGAGTAGGTTATGGTGGCCATATTGGAGAACAACTTGCTGGAGCTCTTTGGCTTCGAGTGTATATCTTTCAGCTGGAACTCATACTGTCACAGTTAGTTCCTCAGTAACAGGAGTACAGTTCTATGGATTTCGGGTATGTTCAAGCTTTAGTGAAGAGCCTTCTGCTGGAGAGGCTGACTTCATGTTATCCCCTCGCCAGTTTAAAGATGTGAACGGTTTAATGGTTCAGCCCGATCGGGGATTTAAATTGACAACGGAAGTACTTCGTAGAAAGCCTGATTCAGCACTAATTTGGTATGAGGACTTTCGAGATGAAAATCCGCTTCCATCCAGCTATTGGACAACATTAAGCGGAGAGTGGGAGGTGTGGCAGAACAAGAATGATCCAGCTACTCGCCCTTATTCACAGCTTGATGGACATGGGAGGTTGGCGTGGAAATATAATGGTTTCTCAGATGTTCATTTAAGAGCGAGATTAGCTTTTCCTTCAGATGGAAGTGGTCGAGCTGGCATTTTTTGTGGAGAACTCTTTTGCTGTTTAAATATTAATTCACAGCGTATTGAACTATATAATGGTTCTACTCTAATCGGAAGCTATGCAACCGAAATTTCTAAAACTCCATCATCAGATCTTCGCTCAAATCCAAGAATGTACACCATTGAAATGAGGATACGTAGTAATTCTGTAAGGGTTTATTCTGGAGCAAGTAGTATTTTGCGATTCACAGCGTCGCTTGATGGTTATTCAGGTGGTTATGCCGGAATTCAATCGGATGGACGTATTCTATGTGAATT
>LGFB01000111.1 GCA_001508835.1 bacterium 42_11 | reverse complement strand
TTCTTTTGAGGTCAGGGATAGCAGAGGATACTTACAGAGCTGCGGATAAATGGCTTTCTTGGTTACCTGGAGGGCTAATGCACGCTAATATTTTTGCTTCGGCCCTTTTTGCAGCAACCTCCGGCTCGAGTGTGGCTACCGCTGCGACTATAGGGACTTTAGCTTTACCCCAGGCAAAGAAGTATGGTTACAGCGAGGCTCTATTCGCAGGCTCTATTGCCGCAGGTGGAACGCTTGGGATATTGATTCCCCCTTCTATAAACATGATAGTTTATGGCTTTCTAACCAATACTTCTATTCCTCGACTGTTTATAGCCGGTATAATTCCCGGTGTAGTCCTCGCTACCCTTTTTAGTTTGTTCATATTGTTAGCTTCTTTATTAAAGCCCGAGATTGCGGGAAGGAGAGCTTCTGATAAGGTTACCTGGGAGGATCGAATTAAAGGTCTCAAGGATTTTCTTCCAACCTTTGTTATTTTTTTGATTGTGGTGGGGTCTATATACGCTGGATTTGCCACTCCTACGGAGTCTGCGGCAATGGGGGTTATAGCTGGTTTGATCTTTGCTTGGAAAAAGGGAAAGCTTACTTTCAAGATGTTAAAAGACTCCTTTGAGGGGACCTTGAGTGCAACTGGGATGATAATGTTTATTCTCGTTGCGGCAACCTTTCTAAATTTTGTTCTTGTTTCCTTGGGTTTAACGGATACATTGCGGGATTTTGTGTTTAATTTAGGGCTTTCTCCTTTTCAAACCTTACTCGTCATAATTGGGATTTATATAATCATGGGTTTTTTTATCGAAACGCTATCCATGATGGTGTTAACTATTCCCATAGTTTTTCCTATTATCGTTGATTGTGGTTATGACCCCATATGGTTCGGTGTTTTGCTGATTATTCTAATAGAGATGGCGCTGATAACCCCTCCTGTTGGACTTAACTTGTATGTAGTTCAAGGTATAAGAAGGGAAGGAAGCATTTCTGATATCATGATTGGGAGCGCCCCTTTTGCCGTTATAATGCTTATAATGATAGCTCTATTGATTAAGTTTCCCGGTCTGGTTTTCTTCTTGGCTGGAAAAGTGCGTTAAATCTTGTCAGGCAGGGTTATAACTTTATAGATGTGAACTATTTCCCTTCTAAGAATGGGGTCTTGAATTCTCATTCTGTAAATTTTGGCAAAAAGTACATCTTCGGTAACTATGGGTACCGTTCCACTAAAGATGGCTGGTTTTTCTGTGGCTTCAGGTCTTTCTTCACACGCCAACTTTAAGAGTTCTTCTGGCCGTAGTATTTTGGAGACGTTTCCCTCTTGGTAGAGAGTAAAATCTTCTTCTGCCTTGTTTTTGACCTCCATCCTTAGTTTTAGTTCATCCCAGTGTTCTTCTATTTCTTTTAGCTTCCAGCAGACGGGGGCTATTACTTTGGAGCATATTTGTTTTGCCTTTGATACGGAGATTTTTTCAAGCTCTCTATCTGTATGATCGCTTCCCACCGTTACAAAGAGCTCTCCTTCCTCATCAGTGGCAAGAAAGAACTCTACTTCTCCCGAGGTTTTTTCACCTATGACGAAGACTTTGTCATCTGTGGTTACTCTGCTTGGATCTATCCAATAGGTTGCCGGAACCTTTTTGGGTGCAGGGACACCAAGTTTTTTTAGTTCCTCTATATGTGCCATTACCGCCTCTTGAGCTCTTCCTGTATATCCTGCTGCAACGCAGCAATCCCACAACAGTTTTACTTCTTTAGCTTCCCCGCTTTTAAATTCGCACTTTAGCTTTATTATCATCTCGTTATCCCTCCTTTTAAGTTTCATTCTATCACAGTGTGGTATAATCCATAAGGGTTTTTGCTCTTTTTGATCTTGAATCAAAGAGGGTGTTATTGGTTTATGAGCGGAATGAGGATTGATCGCTATCTTTCTTTAGCTAAAGGGTTAACGAGGGTCGAGGCGAGAAAGCTTATAAAATTTGGAAAAGTCTCTGTGAATGGAAGATTGGTAAAAGATCCAGGGTTTAAAGTCGAGGATGGGGATGAAGTTCTGCTTGATGGTTTATTGGTTTTCTCGCCGAGGGCAGTTTATATTGCCATGTTTAAACCCCCAGGATTTCTGAGTGTAACTTTTGGAAACGAAGGTTCTGTTCTTGAGCTTTTACCCCATCCTTTGAAAAAGCGATTGTCTATAGCAGGAAGGCTTGACAAAGATGTGGAGGGACTTTTGTTGTTATCCGATGACGGAGATTTTATCCATCGAGTTATAAGCCCTAAGAGAAAGGTTGAGAAGGAATATTTCGTGTGGATAGAAGGAAAACTTCCGCGCGATGCTGAAGCTTTAGTAGAAAGGGGATTGCTCTTGGATGATGGTATGGTTTGTCAACCTGCAAAGTTAGTAAGGCTGTCAGATGGACTTATTTCGCTTACTATTCACGAGGGCAAATTTCATCAGGTAAAGAGAATGTGTTATTCTCTTGGAGTAATACCTACAAAGATAAGAAGGGTCAGGATAGGTCCTGTCATTTTGGGGGAAGCAAAGCCAGGGTGGTGGAGAGAGCTAACCCCTGAGGAAGTGGAGATACTTAAGGGTAGTCTAAAGGTTTAGAATGTATGATATAATTTGAATGGAGGTGGTTTTTAAATGAGCAATCTTTCTGAAGACATGAGGAAATATGTGGATCAGTTTCATGACATGTTTAAGAAAATCCAAGAGGTGGACCCTGCTTACGCTAAAGCCTTTATGGGACTTGTTAAGGAATCGGAAAAGGATGGAGCTCTTTCGATGAAGGTGAAGGAACTTATATCTGTGGCTTTGGGTGTAGCTGCCCGTTGTCCTTTCTGTATAGCTCTTCATGTTAAGAACGCCATAGATGCAGGTGCTACTAAACAGGAAGTACTTGAGGCGGCTTTTGTCGCAGGTTTGATGGGGGGAGGCCCTGCTTTTACCTATATTAAGTATGTTTTTGACGCTTGTGAACAATTCGGAGCTAAGTAATTATCTGTGTTAGCGGTTGTATTTGTAGGCAGATCTAAGAGGTTTCCCAATAAGCATTTTGAAGAAGTAAAGCCGGGTTTGCGGGTGGTAGACCTTGTCTTGAATTCACTTAGGGGAGCAGGGGTAGAAATTTTGATCTTTAGCAAGATTCTTTTTGAGGGCCCTGCTCCCTTTCTTGTGGATCCAACGGAATGGATAATACCTGCCTTTTTGTTTCTTTTTGAGAAGCTTGAAAAAAAGGGCATTAGAGAGTTTCTGGCAGTGGGTGGAGATATGCCTCTGATATCTCCTGAAGGTGTTAGCATTCTTTTGAGCTCCTTCTACCCTGATTGTTTGGCGTTAGTTCCTCGTTGGAATAATGGCTGGGTAGAGCCTCTATTTGCAATTTATACTCTATCCTTTTTCAGATATCTAAGGTGGGCATTTTTAGACGGAGCGAAAAGCCTTCAAAGTATTATAAGAAGTTGCGATGGAGTAAAGTTTATAGAAGCGGAGAAGTTTCCTTCCTACACCTTTTTTAATGTTAATACCCGTGAGGACCTTTTTAAGTTAAGGGAGATTATTGGCTAAAATGGCTATTTACGAGGCTGTCTTAACTACAAAGTGGGAAGATAGGATGAACATAGCTCCCATGGGAATTCGCTTTGTAGGCAGTGAAGCCATACTTTTATCTGTCTTTAAGACTTCTCATACTCATGATTTTTTGATAAATACGGGCGTTGCGGTGGTCAACTTTGTTGACAATGTGGAGATAATAGCTAAATCAGTTTTGGGGGATGAAGTTTTTCCTTGGGATCCTGCTGAGAAAGTTGATGGTTGGGTTTTGCGTGATGCTTATATGTATTTTGAAGTAAGAAGTGTGGACTATAAGGATATTGGTTCAAGGGGACTTTTTAGGATGGAGATACTTCTCAAGAAGACGAGAAGAGTTCCTTTCCTCTTTAACAGAGCTAGCTTCGCTGTAATAGAAGGAGCTATAAAGGTTAGTAGACTTGGGGTTTATAGAGAGGAGGAGATAGCATCTTTTTTTAGAATCTTTGAGCCTATAGTTTTAAAAACTGGGGGGGAAAGGGAAATGCGAGCTTGGAATTTCTTGGTTAGCTTTTTAAAGAAGGAAGGAATATTATGAGGGTTAAAACTCCATCAAGGCTTCATTTGGGGTTCATAGACCCCCTTGGGAAATTGGGAAGAGTTTATGGAAGCATAGGTGTGGCATTAAATATCCCTTATTGGTTAATAGAGGTCAAGAAAGATGAAAAACTTTCTATAGATGCGAATGATGTGGAAGCCTTATATAAAATAGAGAAAATAGTAAAAAAAATAGAAGACTATTTAGGGAAAAAACTACGGGTGCGGATTTCCATATTTTCCTCCATACCCTTCCACGTCGGCTTGGGAGCTGGAACTCAACTTTCTTTGGCTGTTACCGAAGCTATCTTAAAAGTAGAAGGAGTTTCCTATGCTAAAGAGGATCTTATAAAACTAAGTGGTAGAGGTAAAAGGTCTGGTATAGGGATATCTGTCTATTTCAACGGAGGTTTCGTTCTTGATGTTGGGAAGAGAAAAGAAAGTGATTTGCTTCCTCTTTCTTTACTTCGATTGGACTTTCCCTCTAACTGGCTCTTTCTCGTGGTTTTACCGGACATCGATTTGAGAGTTCATGACAAGCTTGAAGAGATGAAGATGGAACTTTTGCGTGATGTTAACTCTTGCGAAATTTCTTACTTAGTTTTAATGGGGCTTTTACCTTCTCTTGTTGAAGGAGATATAGAACTTTTCGGAAAGTATCTATCTATGATTCAGCAAAAGGTGGGAGAGGTATTTTACGATGCCCAAGGTGGCGTTTTCGCAGATAAGGTTTGTGAGGATATAGTAAACTTCATGCTTCACAAAGGTGCTTATGGAGCTGGTCAGAGTTCTTGGGGACCAGTGGTTTATGGACTTGTCGAGGGGGGAGACCACGCTATCAATTTAATGGAGGAAGTTAAAAGTTTTATGGCGTTTAAGGAAATAAAGGGTTTGGTTTGGCTTGCGGAGGTTAACCCCGTGGGGAGGACATTTTTACAGGAGGGTTAATTTAA
>LGFB01000110.1 GCA_001508835.1 bacterium 42_11 | reverse complement strand
GGAGGAGGTGACCTACTGGTCTGGAATATTAGGGATCGATGGTGAATCTTTGGTTTTGGCTAGCAGGTTATCGGCGAAGGTTGACAATGTAGCTTTACAGGATGGATATTCGCTATACCAGCATATGATTTTCTTTGACAGCAAAGGGAATTGGGCTGTTGTGCAGCAAGGGATGAACCTGGAGTTAATGTACGCGAGGAGGTATCATTGGCTTTCTATAGGGATCGGAAGCTTTGTTAACGAGCCTCATTCTGGAATAGCTTCTCCTATCAAGCATGACAAGGTTCTAAATCTTGTAGCTTCGGAGAGCGCGGCTAATAGAAATGCTACCTTAGAGATGGTAAAGGAGTTAAGCTTTAAGGAAATAAGGAGAATGTTTTTGGGAAGGGATAACCCTATCATTAGCTTTTCCCAGATGGATTTAAACAGATTTCTAAGAAAGTTTGAGGAGCTGAAGGAATATAAGCCGGCCGATTTCGAGGAGCTTCTCCTTGTAAAGGGGTTGGGGGCAAAAACATTGAGAGCTCTCTCTTTAACGGCAGAACTTTTGACAGGAAAAGCCCCGAGCTATAGGGATCCTGTAAGATACACTTATGCTCATGGAGGAAAAGATGGTTATCCATATCCTGTGGACAGGGAGACCTACAGTAAGACTATACAAATACTTGAAAGTATAGTTAGGAGGGCAGAGTTGGCAAGAAGTGAAAAGGAGAAATTGTTTAAAAGATTAACACTCATTTCTCGGTAAGGGGTGGAAAGGATATGGAATTGTGGCTACATGACAAGGTGGAGGGCCAAGCTTGTGATGTTAAGGTCTTACAAGTTCTACATTATGAAAAAAGCGATTTTCAGGAAATAGCTGTGGTTTTAACAGAAAGCTATGGCAAGGCACTGGTATTGAATGGTGCGATTCAGGTCACAGAAAAGGATGAAGTTTTCTATCATGAAATGCTTGTACATGTCCCCATGTTCACGCATCCTTCTCCTAAGAGGGTTTTAATCATAGGAGGAGGGGATGGAGGAACGGCAAGGGAAGTTTTAAAGCACCCTGGTGTTGAGAAGGTAACCATGGTTGAGATAGATAAAAGGGTAGTTGAAATTTGTAAGGAGTTTTTCCCCAAGATATCTTGTGCTTTAGAAGATCCTCGTCTTGAGATTCTATACGAAGATGGGGTTAAATATGTCAAGGAAACGAAAGAAAAATTCGATGTAGCTTTGGTTGACTCAACGGATCCTTACGACTTTGCTGAACTACTATTTAGTAGAGACTTTTTCCTCTCGGTTTCCTGCATCCTTGGAGAGGATGGCGTCTGCTGTTCTCAGACGGAAAACCCATATATCATGGGAAATGTGATAAGAAGAGTTCAAGGATATCTTTCTGAACTCTTTAAGTATCATACCCTATATTGGACGGTAGTCCCTACATATCCTGGAGGTTTATGGACATTTTCCATGGGTTCCAAGAGAGTTGACCCAATGAATTTTAGAAAAGATACGGCGGTGGAAACTAAAATTTACTCTCCTCATCTTCATAGGGCAGTTCTAAACTTTACTCTTTATGAGGAGGTGTAGTCGTTGAAACTTTTTAAAGGAAGGGTTTGGACTACAAGGGGAGAGTACAAGGCTTTTGTGGTAGGTGATGAAAGGATAAGGTGGATTGGCATGAACCCTCCTTTCGAGGAGGGTTCATTTTTTGAAATTGTAGACTGGGGAGATAGCTATATTTTCCCTGGTTTTGTTGACTCACATGCTCATTTTACGGCTACGGGAGTGGACTCCTTGGCTTTGGACCTGAAGTTTGTAAAAAGCAAGGATGAGCTTTTGGGCTTAGTTAGAGAGGCAGTATTAAAAAGGGATCGTGGAGAATGGATTTGGGGTATAGGTTGGGATGAAAGTTCCTTCCAAGATAAGGCCATTCCTTCAAGAGCAGACTTAGATGATGTCGCTCCTAATAATCCTGTGATGCTCTTGAGGATAGACCATCACTCCTGTCTCGTTAATAGTAAAGCTGTGGAGATTTTAGAACTTGACGAGAATGTTGAGGGGGTTAGTTATGGCTGGCTTAGGGCAGAGGCCAACGAAATTGCGAGAGCCAAGTTTTGGGAAATGATTCCCGATGAGGTGATAGAGGAAGGTATTAGAAGAGCTACGGAATTGGCTATTTCTAAGGGGATTACCTTGGTGAACGCTCTTGAGGGCGGGGAGTGGTTTAGTAACAGGGCTCTTAATAAGCTTTTAGAGATGAAGGAAAGCCTTCCCATAGAGATAGTTATATTCCCCCAGTTTACCGATGTTGATAAGGTCTTGGAATATGGTTTCAAAAGGATTGGCGGGTGCGTAACTATAGATGGATCCTTTGGTTCTCGAACGGCAGCCTTGCTTGAGCCATATGCAGATGATCCCTCCAACATGGGCAGACTTTATTTTACGGAGGAAGCGCTTTTTGCTTTCTTCTCTAAAGCCCATAATGCAAATTTACAATTGGCGGTTCATGCAATCGGTGATAGAGCTATAGAGCTTACCTTGAAGTGTTATGATAAGCTTTTAAAAGCTTTTCCTCGCGATAATCACAGGCATAGAATTGAACATTTTGAGCTTCCTCCGCCTGGCGGAATAGAAAAGGCTTTGGAGCTTGGTTTGATTATAAGTGTCCAACCCTTCTTTGAGATACTATGGGGAGGGCCACTAGGGATGTATGCATCGAGATTGGGGGAAAGATGGAGGAAAACCAATCCGTTAAAAACAATGACGAAAATGGGGTTAATATTGGCGGGAGGGTCTGATAGCGATGTTACTCCTATGGATCCGCTTTTGGGGATAAGGGCGGCTATGACCTTGCCTAACGAGGATGAAAGGTTAGATTTTGATGAGGCTATCAGGCTTTACACTTATAACGGGGCGTATGCTGTTTTTATGGAAAAGGAACGGGGAGACATTAAAGAAGGGACCTGGGCTGATTTCGTAGTTGTCTCCCCGGACCTTAAAGAGGTTAAAGCTACTTATATTAAAGGAGAAAGAGTATTTCCCTAACGATTTTCGCTCCTAAGAGGGACGTTATGTCTGAAGTGTCGTTAGGAGGTGATACTTCAACCACATCTACTGCTATAAGGTTGAGCGATTTTATTTTTTCCAAGAAATTGAAAAGTTCTTTAGGCGTAATTCCATTGGGTTCAGGAGTTCCCGTCCCTGGTGCAAAAGCGGGGTCTATTACATCTATGTCGATAGATAGATAAACAGGTTTGGGAGAGAGCTCGTCTATTACTTTATCCACCTTTTCTAAGGAGAAGGGGTAAAAGCGTGTGTTTTTTTTGCCAAAATCAAATTCTTCCTTTAATCCGGATCGTATTCCAAACTGGTATAGGTTTGATGGCTTTAAAAATTCACAGACTCTTCTCATTACGCTTGCATGAGATAATTCATTACCGAGGTATTTTCCCCTTAAATCAGCATGAGCGTCAAGATGTATGACTCTTAGTTCAGGGAAGACAGAGGAAGCTGCCTTTATTAGGGGTAATGAAATAAGGTGTTCTCCTCCTAACGAAAGTAGCTTAAAGTTTCGTTTTAAGAATGAGTATGCAAATTTTTCAATATTTTTAAGGCTTTGTTCAAGCTTTCCTCTTGGAAGCGAAATATCGCCTGCATCAAAGAATTTTACCTCGCTTAAGTCTCTCTCAAAAACGGGGGAGTAAGTTTCAAGTCCATAGGAACATTGCCTTATTCTTTCGGGTCCTAAATATGTGCCCCTTCGAAAACTTGTAGTTTCATCAAGGGGTATTCCCCATAAAATGATTTTGGAGCTTCTCAGGTTATGAGAAGCTCCCATAAACTTTACCCCCATAGGACCGTGGCTGCTATCACGCAGCCAATTTTTTCAACCGTATGTTCGATAGCTTTGCTTCTTACTTCTTTTAACGCCTGCCCTCTCATGTCGAAAGATTCTCTTACCATTTCTTCAACAATTTCCATAGCTTCTTTTGCAGAACAATATCCGCTGAACTCCATTATAAGCCCTACTTCATCAGGATTGGCGGGAATTCCTATTCCAATTGCTGCTGCAATTTTCTGCCCTGGTTCCTCGCTTGTTAAGCTGCCATATGCTACTGGTAAAAGCGCACCTAAGGGGACGGAGAAACTTTCCGTGATTTCTACATGAGGAGGTAGAATACTGCTGACTTTGAGAAGATTATAGTTACCTATTCCTGCTGATAATAGGGCATTGTCAAAAGCAGTTAAATGTGTTTTTCCTTCGCCTTTTCCTATGACAAGCGTTGCTTTCTTTGGAACAATTAACAACTTTCACCACCTCCGAGGAGTAATTTTACCATAGCTTGCGTGGTATAATCCTCATAAAGGGGGGATTATGCCTTGAATTTAAAGCAAAAATTAAAAGATTTATTGGAAGCGAAAGTTAAGGGCTGGAAGGGTGCAACAAGATACAGAAGACCAATTTTGAAGGTTGCATCTGTTAGTGATCCTATGTGGTTAAAGTTGAAGGAAAACTTTCCTAGTCACCTTATGCCTTGGGAGATCTTTGAGGGGGCAAAAAGTGTTGTTGTTTTCTTTCTTCCCTTTACAGAGGATGTAATAGAAAGTAATCAGAGAGGATATTATTCTTCAAGAGAGTGGGCTATAGCTTACGTGGAAACAAACGCTTTTCTTTATGAACTCTCTCTTGAAATGTTAGGATTTTTAAAGGAGCACGGTTATACCGGAATTTCCGTTAAACCTACTCATAATTTCGATGAGGAGAAGCTTATTAGTTATTGGTCTCATAGACATGTAGGATTTATAGCAGGAATGGGAACCTTTGGCATAAATAACATGCTTATTACGGAAGAAGGTTGTGGGGGGAGACTGAATTCCTTTGTTACCGATGCAATTCTCGATCCCGATGAAAAGTTTACTGAGGAAGCCTGTTTGTTTAAAAGGGAAGGGACTTGTGGCTTATGTATAGAGAAATGTCCCGTGGGAGCTCTTAAGATCGATGGCTTTGACAGGTTTTCTTGTTATAAGCATTGTCTTGAAAACGATCTTTATCATGGTGACTTGCCTAAAACCGATATATGTGGT
>LGFB01000109.1 GCA_001508835.1 bacterium 42_11 | reverse complement strand
TTTTACAAAAAAATTAGGGAAATATTTAGAAAATTTTATTTCCTGGTTTTGCTTTTCGTTTCAGCGGTAGGTGGACTTTGGATAATTGGCTATGAAGACATATCAAAATCTCTTTTCTGGAGATTCTTGGGTTTAATTGGTTTTATAATCGGCCTTTCCAAACTACATCAACTTGCGGTTAGCACTATAAGAGAAAAAGAAAGCCTATCCCCTATATCGCGGGAGACCTACCTTCTATGGCTGTATATAGAATTAATACTGAGTTCAGTTATAATACTAAAGCTCTTAGGAATATACAATCTGCTTGCTACATGGCTTGACTTTCCTCTCGCAACCATAGGAGAAGCTCCTTTATATCTTTCACAGCTCCTAAAGGCAACTCTTATAGGAATTTTCTTCTATATTATTGCTTCCCTAATTCGTAAGCTCACCGAAAGTAGAGGAGAGATAATAACAGAAAATCTGCAGCTTCGAAAAATCTTATCAAAGGTTTTCTTTTACACCTTCATCCTGATAGGCTTACTGGCCTCCTTAAGAGCATTAGGTGTGGGACCTTCATTCTTAGCAGTATTTGCAGGAACATTGGGTATAGGATTGGGGCTTGGTCTTCAAGATTTAGCAAGAAACATTGTCGGCGGAATTTTAATATTCATGGAAGGACATTTCAAAGTGAACGATATAATTACCCTTAGCCCGAATAGTAGCTCACCCATCACGGGAAGAATAGAAAAGATAGATTATAGGTGTGTAACCTTAAGAACCTTTGATAACATCGAGCTTATTATTCCGTCCTCGCTCCTTGCTTCCGATATCGTTATGAACTGGACAAAATCAGATACGATAATAAGAAAGAAACTCAGCGTAGGGGTTTCCTACAATTCCGACCCAAGACATGTAGAAAGGGTTATTTTAGAAGAAGTTAAAAAGCATCCCGGCGTATTGCCTGAACCCGAACCTTTCGTTGTCTTTCGCGAGATGGGAGAGAGCGCATTAATATTCGACATATTTATTTGGATAGACCAATCTAAGGCTAGCCCTTTAAAAGTTCCATCAGATTTAAATTTCAGCATCTGGTATAGATTCAAAGAAGAGGGGATAGAGATACCCTATCCCCAGCTTGATGTTCACTTAAAGGACAAATAGCTTATATTTCATCGCTTTTACCGCTTTCCAAAAACTTTACAAGAAGGGTTATTGCTTCATTACCCCCAACTGGAATTTTATGTTTCTTGCCTCTTAAAACTACTTCACCATTTATGGCTTCTATCTCCGTCTTTCTTCTATTTAATATATCTTGAAGCATGGAAGACCGATTTCTACCTGTTTTCCTTGCCACGTCGAGAACTACCTTTTTCATTTCTTCCACATCAAATTCGTATCCCTCTGCATTAGCAACACGGCAAGCCTCTTCAACGAGTAGCTCGCTCAAAGCTTTAAGATTAGGATCCTCTGGAATCCTTCCATTTAAAACCCTTGCTATGGCCGTTACCGGATTTATTCCTATATTTATAATCAACTTCCGCCAAACATTTTTAAGCGGATCCTCAACCAATTTGGGGTCAAGCCCTGCTTTTTCAAAAAGCTCTTTAATCTCTAAAAGTTTCTCTTTATCCACTTTGCCAAACGGACCGAAGTTAGTTTCTCCCTTCCCAGCGTATCTTACCCTTCCCGGCCCCAAAAATGTCCCTCCTGCCGTTGTTGTTCCGCAAAGAACCCTATCTTTACCCACTATGGAAGCTATCCTTTCGGCATTACCCAAACCATTTTGCAAAGTAAGGAAAAGCGTGTTATCTCCAACCAAAGGTAAGGAGGACTTTGTTGCCTCTTCGGTAACATAGGATTTGACAAAGATTATAACAAGGTCTACAACGCCAACATCCCGAGCATCGGTAAATGCCTTCACTTTAAAAACCTTTTCTGTCCCATCGAGCCATTCTACCCTAAGCCCCTCTTCGTTTATCTTTCTGACATGCTCTTCCCATACATCTATGAGATTTACATCTGCCACTTGAGATAGACAGGCGCCATAAATGCTTCCCATCGCACCAGCGCCTACTATGGCTATTCTTTTCATGATCCTAAATACTCCTCCTTGAGAGCTTTTAGGACCTCTTCGTTCATAGAGAAGCTATGCTCAGCTGACGGAAAGACTCCCGATTTAACCTCTTCTCTATATTCCGTTAAAGCTTTAAGAATCACCTCATACAGGTCAATGTAAGATTTGACAAACTTCGGTCTGAAACGCTTAAAGAGACCTAAAAGGTCGTGAAGGACCAATACCTGACCGTCACAATGAGGTCCCGCCCCTATACCTATCGTAGGGACAGATACCTTTTTGGTTATTATCTCTGCAACGCCTGAGGGAACGCACTCGAGCACGATAGCGAAAACCCCTGCTTGCTCTAAAGCTATAGCATCTTCTATTATTCTTTTAGCGGAATCTATATCCTTTCCTTGAACCCTAAATCCTCCAAGAAGGCTCACGCTTTGAGGAGTTAAACCTATATGTCCCATAACAGGAATACCAGCCTTGACGATGGCCTCTACCCTATCAGCAACTCTAACGCCTCCCTCGAGTTTAACAGCGTCCACTCCTCCCTCTTTCATTATCCTTCCCGCGTTTCTGACAGCCTCCTCTGGGCTCACCTCATAGCTTAAAAATGGCATATCTCCAACCACAAAGGCAGATGTATTGCCCCTCATGACACACTTACAATGATAAATCATCTCTTCCATTGTAACTGGAACCGTGGACTCCCGCCCCTGAACTACCATAGCAAGAGAATCCCCAACTAATATGATGTCAATCTCTGCCTCGTTAACTATTTGAGTCATTGGATAGTCGTAAGAAGTTATCATCACTATCTTCTCGCCCTTCCTCTTCTTTTCAAGTAGCTCTGGTATGGTTACCTTTTTACGCAAATTTACCACCCCCATGGGAAGATTATAACAGCTAAGCTAAAGAAGATAAAGCTTCTTTTAGCCTTCGTTCTATTGAAAAAATAAGCTTTTCTAAAGAAAACCCCGGCATTATTTCCTTAATCGAAGTTAAAAATTCGATATGGTCTCTTCCTTTTCTATAATCCGGTTCACGCGGAGGGTGCTTCAGATTTTCAGAGATTAGCTTAAAATCTATGCTGTAAAGAAGAGAAAGCTGATATAGAATCGCTTCTTTAGATGAATAAAGTGAAATCCCTCCTAATTTTTTATTCCCATAAGCAATGTCTCCCCAACCCTTTTCAAGAATCTCGTTTATTCCAATATCTCTCAGCGCAGATATTATGGTCTCATTGAAGAAGGCAATCCAATCTTTCGGGAAAAACTCCTCCCTTAAAGACCTTTTCAAAGCCACGCTAACTATGATTGTTCCGGGATACAATACTACGCTACAACCACCGCCAAGACGCCTTTTTATAGGAAGATAAGATTCCTCCTTAATTTCCTCCTCTTCCCTTGAAAACCTCCCTAAAACTATGAAAGGAGAGGAAGGTATCCATATGCGAAAAGCCCATACTGCACCTTTCGTAAGGCTTTTTAGAAGAAAACCGTCAACATAGTTATCAACTACCATATTATCCCCTTGTAGTGGCTTTTTATCCAATTGACATCCCTCTCTATCTGCTCTCTTAACTCGTCAAGATTTTGAAACTTTTTCTCTCCTCTAACTCTACGCAAAATCTCAACCCTGATTCTTTCCCCGTATATCTCTCCACTAAAATCTATTATATGAATCTCGATTCTTTTCTCTCTGGCGTCGCTGGTAAGCGTGGGTCTCATTCCTATATCCATTGCGCCAAGATATTTTTTCCCTCGCACTTCGCAAAAAGTGGCGTATACTCCATCTGCGGGAATCAGTTTTTCTGGAGGGACTAAAAGGTTGGCCGTTGGAAACCCTATCCTTCTTCCTATCCTGTTGCCTTCCCCAACTATTCCCGTTAAAAAATAGTTTCTCCCAAGTAAGATGGCACCTTCTTCTACCTTTCCGCTCTTTAAGAGTTCCCTTATAGTGGTGCTTGAAACGATTCTTCCCATTACTATCTTTGGTGGAACTATTTCAACGATGATGCCCTTTTTTTCGGCAAGCTTCCTTAAGTAATCTGCCTTACCTTTGCCCTCTCTTCCAAAGCTGAAGTTAAACCCCACAGATATAAACTTCGCATCCAACTTCTTAAGCAAAATATCTTCGAAAAACTCTTCTGGTGACATAGAAGCAAGACCTTCATCAAAGGGAAGCTCTATAATCTCGTCCACACCAATTTGATATAAAAGCTCTCTCCTTTCCTCATCGGTTGTAAGAAGCTTAAATTCATCTCCCTTGAAGAACCTCTGTGGATTAGGAGAAAAAGTTAAAACAGAAACTTTTATGGAATTCTTCCTTCCCCAGCTTAATGCCCTTTCTATGACCTCCCTGTGCCCCAAGTGAACGCCATCAAAGGCACCTATAGCTAAAGCTTTCATTTTTTGAACACCCTTATTGGCTTCAGGATACCATTTTTAGCCTGGGCTATAGCTATCAATGTGTCTTCGCAAAAAATGGCTGTCAATCCTTCATAACTTTCCTCAACCTTTATACTCATCCCATTCAAAACTTTCGAAGCTTCCTTCTGAGAAACATATCTAACCGGCATTATCATTTTCACAACATCCTCATTACTAATGCAAGACCTGACAAGCCCCTCCCTGTCCCAAGGTGAAGGGGCATCTTCAGAATCGAATGGACCTATTCGCGTTCGCTTCAAGGAATACAAAAATGCCCCGCATCCTAAAGCATCCCCCACATCCTCTATGAGCTTTCTAACATATGTCCCTTTAGAACACCTTACTCTGAAAGAAAACTTTTGGAACTCCTCATCCTTAAAAGAGAGGACTTCAAACTCGTATATAAAAATCTCCCTCGGTTTTACTTCCACATTCTCGATGCCCTCTCTTGCATATTCATAGAGCCTCTTTCCATCCTTCTTCAAGGCCGAATAAATTGGGGGAGTCTGAACTACCCTTCCTTTAAACTTATTTATCACTTCCAGGAGGCTCTCAAAATCCACTTTTTTAGCGCTGACATCTATGACAGCTCCTCCCCTATCCCCTGTAGTGGTTTTTACACCCAAAATCGCTTCACCCACATACTCCTTGTCAAGCTCAAGAAGAAATGGAACAAGCTTAGTGGAAGAATTCAAACAAAC
>LGFB01000108.1 GCA_001508835.1 bacterium 42_11 | reverse complement strand
AACGATGGTCTTTACCATGCCTTGGTAAAAAAGCAACCTTTTTCCCCGCTATCTCTCCAATTGCAATTTTATCACTCGGCGCTCCATAAGGAGTTTCAACTTTCACCTCTTCGTAATCTTCCATAAGCTCATAAAAACCGCTCCCCCCAAAAACCCCTATGTCAGCTTTAATTTCCATAAAACACACCTCCTATATATCAAATATGACAGTAGCTTCATAAAAGCCATCTGCAGTCCTATGTAGGCTTAAATTGTGATAAGTTGCTGACTTTACGTAACAAACCACTTCCTCCTTCCGTACTTTGAAACATTCCACCTTGGCTTTTAGGGTCGTCTCAGTTATTTCCATAATCTTTATATTTCTAAAAGCATAGTACTTACTTTCAAAAAGATAGATAAGCTCATTAAGCCAAGCAATAAGTAGTTCCTCAGGATCTTCAGCACTCAGTTTTATCAAGACCTCTTCTTCCAAAGGAAAAGAATCTCGCTCAAAAGAGAACATTATATTTAGCAACCCATAGGCAGCTTCCTTAAATAATTCCTCAAGGCTTTTAGCTTTTACCCTAATCCCTACATCCGCTGTATGATCAATAAACTCTATCACATAAACCACTCCCGAAGGGAGTTTAAACAATCGTGATTAGTTAAATCCACATGAAGAGGCGTTATAGATATATAACCATTAGATACGGCCCATATATCACTTTCGTATTCAAGTTTCTCTATAACATCTCCGCTTATCCAGTAACAACTTCTCCCCCAAGGGTCCTCGTATCTTAAAACTCTACCTGAATAAACTCTATAACCTTGCCTTGTAAACTTAATCCCCCGAGGATTTCTGGGATAATTTATATTTAAAAAGGTATGGCCTGGAAGACCTTTCTTAAGCAATTCGGGCAGAAAATCCTTGATGAAAGAGGCTGCTTCTTCAAAAATAGTTTTATCCGAAGAATCAGCAGAAATAGCCACAGATGTTATTCCAAGTAGGGCTCCCTCCATTGCAGCGGCAACAGTTCCTGAATAAATTATATCTATTCCCAAATTTAAACCCCTATTTATTCCAGATACGATGGCTCTTACTTCTTTACCCTTCAGAACTTCACTGACCCCAAGAATAACACAATCAACCGGAGTTCCATCACAGGTATAAACCTCCTCACAACCGTCTAATAGCACAAGGTCACTAACTCTGTTAAGTCTCAAAGGTCTACGTAAAGTTATTGCATGAGCAATGGAACTTCTGTCAGAATCGGGAGCAACCACAACTAGTTCATCTATATCTTTCAGTTTCTTTATCAAAGCCAGTAATCCTTCTGAATGTATACCATCGTCATTTGTAAGCAATATCGCCATTTCGCGTCCCCCTTCGATTAATATCTTATCTCGAAAGTTTCAAACTCACCTTTATATTCCTCCCAAACATAATCCACACGGGCAACAAAAGCAAAAGTAGGCCCTTTATGAAGCAGATTAAGAAGCTCTTCAAGCAAACCTCTATCTCCTTCTCCAAGAACCTCAACACTACCATCAGCGTTATTCCTAACCCATCCAGTTATTCCACGCTTCTGCGCTTCACGCTTAACGAAATACCTAAAACCAACACCTTGAACCAATCCATATACCTTGGCTTTTAAGCGGGCTACTTTCACTTCAAGTAACCACCCCTTAAATCAGAAAATACAGTATTGAGAATATTATAGGTAGCATAACTTTTCTTATGACTCCCAATCCTATTAGAAGCAAAAGTATAAGCATACTGTATCTCTCTATTTCCCTGTAATACCGTTCAAGTCTGTACGAAAGGAAATAACTCACTATTCTAGACCCATCAAGTGGCGGAAGAGGAATTAAATTGAAGACCATAAGAGATATGTTAATGATAAGAGCATTGAAGAAAAATCTCTCCGTAGCCCATCCCATATGGATTCCAAGCTTAAAGGGAACAGCAAAAAGCAGTGCTAAAAGAAAATTTATAGAGGGACCAGAAATAGCAACCAAGGCCATATCTCTCTTGGGTTTCCTAAAATTATCTGGGTTTATCATTACTGGCTTAGCCCACCCGAATCTGAAAAACAAAAGCATTATCGTCCCTAAAACATCAAGATGCGCAAGTGGATTTATAGTGAGCCTTCCTGTAAATCGTGGTGTAGGGTCTCCCAGCTTATCGGCAACCCACGCGTGAGCATACTCGTGAAAGCTCAAAGCTATTATAACGGCTGGAAAACTTAATATCAAATCAGAAAAAGAAGTTAACACCCCTAAACACTCTCCTTTCCTAACCTTCTTAAGATATCACCTTTAGATTTCAAACCTTCTTCTATCTGCAACCTCAAAACTTCCATCTTTATCCTACCATATTCGACTCCCTTGTTTAAGGCCATTTTCTTTATTTCCTCCTGAGATAAGATTGGTCTCTCACTCACAATTTTTTTCCACAAATCCGTTAAATCTCTACCAATGCATATAGACCAAAACCTAACAAGACTCTCATCGGCTTTTTTCATAATCTGATATTTTCTGCCAAAGTTCAACCTATCAAGATCCCTCCAAAAAGAAGCCATGACAAGAGATTCCCTGATATTTTTAGAAAGTTGAAATCTTAAACCCCATTCTCGTGCTTCATCCTCCCCTTTCATACCAAACAGCGCATATAACATATACCTTTCTTTTTCCTCTGGAAGAAGGCTCTCTTGCCTTAATTTCATTAAAACCTCTCTTTCTTTTTCCTCCAAAGTTAATCCTATACTTTCAAAAATGCCAAGATTATCCATCAAGAAAATTCCCTCTATGGCATTTTCTTCCTTAAAAAACTCTTCAAACTCCCTCCACAATCTAACCCAACTTATAAGTCGCAATGCTCCTTTCTCTACCGCTTTTCTAAGAAGCCTCAACGTCTCGTCCTCGAACTCCAGAGAAAACCGCATCTTCAGCCTAACAGCCCTAACTATCCTTGTTGGATCTTCAATAAAAGAATAAGGCCTAATTACACGAAGTAATCCTTTACTTAAATCCTCTAAACCAAAAAAGGGATCGTAAAGCATCCCCTTTTCTTCACCGCATATCCCTAAAGCCATTGCATTTATAGTAAAATCTCTCCTATACATATCCTCCATTAAAGAAGCAATAGAGACCTTAGGTAAGTCTCCTGGTCTTTCATAAAACTCTTTTCTACAAAAAGCCACATCGAAGAGTTCGTCTTCTACAATAACCTTTAAGGTCAAAAATGGCGTCATTTCCTTCAAGGATATACCTCTTTTCAGCAGAGACTCCAAAAAGATTGACACATCTGCATCTACCAGCAAATCTGGTTCCCTAAGTATATCACCATATAAGATTAGGTCTCTTACGCTTCCCCCAACCAGATAAAGTTTTCCCCCTATCTCAGAAACTGCTTCAATAAGCCCCGATAACTTAGGATAAAAGGATGCATTTTCGATTTTCTTCAATAGTTCACAGACCCGAAGAGGATATCCTCTTAACTTTGGCGGGGAAGAAAAAAGATAATATTTCATTTCCTCTAATAAGCCATACCTCTTATAAATTGAAATTTCCTCTTTACTAAACCAACATATACCTTCGTCTAACACAAAGGCTCTATATTCTTTCATATATAAGCGTCCTTCTACCTTTAAATTCCTCCGATATTTCATAAGCACTTTTAACAAGTCCAAAGGCACGTTCCAGATCAGTTTCAGAAGAATACCAAATTTCCGCTAAAGGTTCTCCCTTGTAGACGCGATCCCCTTCTTTCTTAAACAGCTTAATACCAACACCTCTATCTATCTCTTCTTCTTTTCTACGCCTACCCCCGCCAAGAAAAAGAACTGCCAACCCAATCTTTTCCGCATCAAGCGAGGAAATATGACCTTCTCTCTCAGCTTCTACTATTCGAACATATGTAGCATAAGGCATAAGTCTGGTATCCTCTACAACACGGGGGTCTCCTCCCTGGGCTTCAACTATCTTTACGAACACGTCAAGTGCCTCTCCGCTTTCAAGCTTCTTTCTTAAAACACTTTTACTCAGTGGTCTTCCCGCAAGTTCACTTAAAGCGACTCCTAAGGACAAAACCACTTCTTTCAAATCTGAAGGCCCTTCTCCCTTCAGCGTATAAATAGCTTCTTCAACCTCGAGAGAGTTCCCCACACTATTACCCAGCGGCTGATTCATATCTGTTATGAAAGCACTTGCTTTCTTACCAAACTGCTGCGATAGTGTAACCAAAGTTTGAGCAAGCTTTCTAGCCTCGTCTATTTCCTTCATAAACGCTCCCTTCCCCACCTTAACATCGAACACCCATACATCCGTTCCAGAAGCAAGTTTCTTACCAATAATACTTGAAACAATAAGAGGTATAGATTCCACGGTAGCCGTAACATCTCTCAAGGCATAAATCTTTTTATCGGCAGGAGCTAACTCTGGGCTTTGCCCTGCTATAACTCCTCCCACGCTCTCCAAGTTTCTTTTGATTTCCCTAACAGACAAGCTAGTCCTGAAACCGGGTATCGATTCTATCTTATCAATGGTTCCTCCACTATAACCAAGCCCTCGCCCTGAAAGTTTTGGAAAGAGAAAACCACAAGAAACCATCAAAGGTACCAAAACTAAGCTCGTCTTGTCCCCAACGCCGCCCGTACTATGTTTATCAAGCTTGGGCTCCTTAATGCATTTCAAATTCAAGCACTTACCAGACCAAGCAATAGCTTCTGTCAATGCCCTTGTCTCATCAAGCGTCATTCCCCTAAAGTAAACAGCCATACAAAAAGCTGCAATTTGATAGTCCGCTACTTCACCACGAAGGAAGCCATCAACAAAACCAACGATTTCTTCCCTCGCAAGCTCTAAACCATCCCTTTTTTTGCGAATAATCTCAGAAGGTATCATCATAGCTCACCTAAACAAAAAGATATTACCTCCCTCAATCGCTCTTTACACTTGCTCATCGCTTTTAAAACTTCTTGGTGTGTAACAATATCTTCTCCCGCCAAGTTAGCAACACCTACAATACCCAAAACCCTCAGTCCCATTTGCCGAGCGACGATAACTTCGGGAACCACAGACATCCCAACCACATCTGCTCCAAGTAACCTAAGCGCTTTTATTTCCGCAGGAGTCTCATAAGAAGGGCCTGAAAGAGCAGCATATACAGCTTCCCTCAGACCAAACTTGGTCTTAACAAGCTCCC
>LGFB01000107.1 GCA_001508835.1 bacterium 42_11 | reverse complement strand
TCCTTGAATTTCCAGAACTTGCCCACCAAGACCCTGTCCAGATTTTGAAAGAGCCGTCAATTAGGGGAGGCCATTTGATTACGAAGGTATCGAGATGTTTAAAAAATTGGGATTAATCTTTTACAGGGCGTGTTTTATATCCAGCGCGGTGGGAATACCTCTTTCTATATATTACAACTACAGGGCTTGGTGCGCTGTGTGTCCTGTGGGTAACTTGCTAAGAAAGTGACGGGCTCTTTTTAGTTGGCTTTTAAAAAGCGGGGGCGTCTTAACGATGCCCCCGCTTTTTAATTTTCTTGTGATTTTCTGGCGATTAGGGTGAGAAGGCTTTGTTATTTTTGTTAAAACTTGCTTTTCCTTACCACAGAAACCTTTGCTATTTTAACTTAAAGCACTATAATTTATTTGTAAGCATTAAAGCCTAAGAAAAGGGGGGGTGTTGTTCTTGAGTAATAATCAGTTAGCGGTTCCACTAAAGCTTGGCAAGCGTCCCTTGTTTATGCTTTTGGCGTTTTTCCTCGGCGCGCTTGTGGGGTACGTTGCTGGTCCTAATGTGGCGGTTATTAAGCCTTTGGGCGATGTATTTATATCCCTTTTAAAGTTTTTAATCGGTCCTTTAATCTTTGTTTCTATAACTCTGGCTATATCTTTTGTTGCTGATATGCGCAGACTTGGTAAGGTCTTTGGTAGGTTTTTGCTTTACTGGGCTATCGTGGGACTTATAGCGGCGTTTATTGGGTTTACGGTAGCCGGAATTATAAAACCGGGTGTGGGGGTTAAACTGGAGCCTCCTCCTGGCTGGACTCCGCCAAAACTTGCAAGCTTAGAGGATATAATAGCTACCGTTATTCCTAATAATTTCATTGCTCCTTTCCTTAACCTTCAGGGAATGCAAATCATTGTTGCTGCCATTCTTATGGGGTTTGCTGCTGTGCTTCTGGGAAAGGATATGCCTGATAAGAAACAGCTTTTTGTAGATATGCTTAATGCCATACTTGGTGTTATTTATAAGTTTATCGATATCGTTTTGTGGTATGCTCCTATAGGTATCTTTGCTCTCGCTGCTAATCTTGTAGGAGTCGCAGGAGGGATGGTGTTAGGTGCGGTTTTCAAGATGGTTTTGACCCAGTGGATTGCATATGGGATCATACTTCTTGTCGTTCATCCTATTATACTTGCGGGATACCTTGGTGTTAATCCTTTACAGTACTGGAGAAAGATATATCCTGCGATGATAACCGCCTTTTCCACGACTTCAAGTAGTGCTACAATGCCTGTCACGCTTGAGAGGGCAAGCAAGCTGGGAGTTCCCGTGGACATGGCTCAGTTGATAATACCAATAGCTGCTACCATCAATACGCAGGCTGTTGCAGCTGAGATGCCCATATATGTTGCGTGGTCAAGTCAGATGTTTGGGGTTTCCTTAACAGGCGGGCAGATAGCTATAGCGTTATTTTTAGGTGTTATAGGTGCCGCAGCTTGTGCTGGTGTTCCAGGTGGTGGTATCATTGTTGCGGCTATTACTCTCTCTATAATGGGACTTCCTCTCACGCCGATACCGTGGATAGCTGGGATTTATACCCTTATAGATATGCCTAATACCATGCTTAATGTTACAGGCGATCCTCTCGGAGTTATGGTTGTAGCTAAAGGGTTAGGGGAATTTGATAAGGCAAAGTTTTATGCTCCCGATTAATAAAGAAAGAAGAATTTGCATAGCTGGGCATATAGGTGTTGGACATCTTTTTAGTCACTCCGGTTTTGTTCAGGATGATTCCCTGGGTTTTTTAGCTGTTGTTGGGTTTGTTCGGGAACTATTTGGTTTAAAGATTGAGCTTGAGGAGATTAGGGCTGACAAGGATAAGATAGAGGTCCTCACCTCTCATGGTGGGGTTGGTGTGGGTAGACCTCGTCGGGGGTTAACTCCCTTTGAAGCTTATGCCCTTAAAAGGGCGGGGGTTAACCCCCTTTTTATTCAGCGTTCAGCACTCGAGGTTTTTGGTGAGTTTTACGGTAACGGGGTTAGCGAAGTTGCAGTATCCTTCATGTATGCTTTGGCGGAAAGCATCTTAGAGGCTTTAAAGAATGCTGTCCCGGGGTCTGTAATGTTTAAGTCTTCAGATGATGTGTGCTCTGATATAGTTTGGGGAGTGAACCTTGATTTTAACGGGGTTCCTTTGACTTTGGTAGCTACCGTGAATGGTTCGAGGGCTGGCTTGGGTCCTTGTGAAGATCTGGAGGGAAATGTTTACAGGGGGATAAAGCTTCGACTTTTGAAGAAGCTCAGAGCTTTGAAGACTCCTACTATAGTGGTGGAGAGCAAGGCCTTTAACCCTGCAATTGAGATTAGCCAAAGAAGTTTTCTTGTTAGATATAATAAGGAAGTGGATAATTCCACCGTTGCATCAAGTTTGTGTAAAGCCCTCGAGGAGCTTTCCTTCCCATTTTTGTGTTTGGATACGGCATTCCCATTACTTGATAAGCCTGCCATAGAAGTTGAGGTTGAGAGGTTTCTTAAGCATTTGCTTAACCTTGCAAAAGCCCTTTCTAAGTCTAAAACCTCGCGAAAAAGAGCTTTGCTTTTAGGAGAACTTGCTAAGCTGGTTTCTGAGGATGCGGGCGGCATCGTTTTCATGAGCTCTCAGATTAATAGGGTAGCGAGGGCGGTTGGCCTAATGCCGGGGACAGGTGCCGTTATTTCCATGTGTTTGCCCAAGGCTTATATCGAGGAATATAGAATACCTTTCGTTGATGAGAGGGATGTGGATGAGACGGTTTTAATTTTGAGGAAGGCTACTTTAAGGCTTTGGGAAGGGATCGAGGATGCACAGAGAGAGCTAAATTTAAAATTTAGAAGGTTTAGAAAGGGGTGACCTTTTTGAAGAGAATATTATGGGTTAGGACCGGTGGGACCATAGATATGATTTATGACGAGGCAAGCGATTCATATGTTCCTGCGCCTAAGGATATGATTAAGACTATCGTTGATAGGATTGTTCCCGCCGATATCTATTTGGAGATTAGAAGCGATGTTATCGAATTTATAGATAGCTCTGAAATGATACCCCAAATTTGGGTTGATCTTGCGAAGTTCGTGGGGGAGAATATAGAAAGTTATGATGGTATCTTAATAACTCATGGAACAGACACGATGCATTATACCTCTGCCGCTTTAAGCTTCATGCTAAGAAATTTGAACAAACCTGTGGTTTTAACCGGTTCAATGATACCCATACTTGAGGAGGGTTCTGACGGTGTCCGAAACTTTCTTGACTCTCTCACCTTTTTAACGAAGGTCTCCATAGGTGGGGTTTTTTTGGTTTTCGATGGAAAGATTATAAGTGGAGTTAGAGCGAGGAAGATAAGCTCAAGCGATTTCGGAGCCTTTGTTAGCGTTAACTCTGAATACGTGGGCTATATTGAAAACGGCATTGTTAATCTAAATTCAAAGAAGGTAGGGACTTCGAGTAAGCAATCTGAGGGAGCTGTTTATGCCGAGACTAACCTTGATAATAGCGTGGCTTTAATTAAGCTCTTTCCCGGATTTAAACCGAAAATCCTTGAGGACTTAGCGGAGGCTGGTATAAAGGGGATAGTTCTTGAATCTTTTGGTTCGGGAGGAGCTCGAGTTACCGAGCCTCTTTCCTTGATAGATGCAATAAAAAAACTTCGGGAGAGGGGAATTCCCGTATTTGTAACTTCACAATGCTACTTAAAGGGCGTTGTAAGATTTGGTCCGAAACCTTATTATGTGGCAAAGCGATTGATGGAAGCTGGAGCCGTTTCCCTTCATGATATGCTTAGCGAAGTTGCAGTGGTTAAACTGATGTGGGTTTTAGGACGAGTTAGCGCTTACGACGAGATTATAAATATGATGCTTACAAACTTTGCTGGTGAGATAAAATCGGAAACTTAAAATTCGCTAATATAGAAAGCACCTTTTATTACGGAGCCAGTTAAAAAATAGCAAACATTTTTGTGCCCTCCTTGTTGTATAATAATGAATAAACCTGATCGGCAAGGAGGGATGAAGTTGGCTCAGAAGGAGTGGCTTGAGGTAAGGGTAGACGAGTTAAAAAATGTGGTAAAGAAGGTTTTTATCTCTCTTAATGTTCCTGAGGAGCATGCGGAGATTACAGCTGATGTTTTGATTGAAGCGGATAAGAGAGGCATCGATTCTCACGGTGTTGGAAGGTTGAAAAGGTATGTAGACGGTATTAAAACAGGGATGATGATCCCGGGGGTTGAGGGTATCATAGTTAAAGAGACGGCTAACACCCTGACCATAGATGGTCAAGGAGGCCTCGGTCAGGTTGTCGCATATAAGGCGATGAAGAAGGTTATAGAGAAGGCCGAGAAAAATAACGTTTGTTTTGCTGCTATCAGGAATTCTAATCACTACGGGATAGCAGGCTACTACGCTATGATGGCATTGGAAAGAGATATGATAGGAATATCCCTAACGAATTCTACACCCTTGATGGTTCCTACCTTTGGGAGAAATGTTTTTCTTGGAACCAATCCCATATCTATAGCTTTCCCCATAGAGAAGGGGTGGCCTGTGGTTCTCGATATGGCTACTTCTACGGTTCCTCAGGGTAAGCTTGAGGTGTATAGGAGAATGGGTAAGAAAATACCGTTATGCTGGGCTACCGATGAATTTGGTAATCCCTGTGACGACCCTGGTAGAGTATTGGATAACATGGCAGCAAGGCGTGGAGGAGGTTTGCTTCCTTTAGGAGGCGCTGATGAAGAGACGGGAGGTCATAAGGGTTATGGACTTTCCTTTGTGGTCGATGTTCTGTCGGGTGTTCTTTCCGGCGGTATATTTGGCATTCATCTTTATGAGGAGAAAGGAAAACCTTCTGGAGTGGGGCACTTTTTAGGAGCGATGAGGATAGATGCCTTCATAGAGCCTGATGTGTTTAAAAGGAATCTTTCCAGATTTGTGGAGGAAATAAAGGCGGCCGAGAAGAGAGAGAATTGCACGAGGATATATGTTCCGGGAGAGAAGGAATACGAAAAGGCTGCTGAGCAAAAGGAGAAGGTAAAGCTTTATTACAAAGTTGTAGAGGAGATTAATGCTATAGCTTCGGAGCTTGGTGTGGATGCTACCCTTAACCCCCTATAGGGGAGGTGTGAATGGTTGGATAATAAAAATTTGCTGCGGTGTTTGGCAATTGGTCTGTTGATGCTTTTTTTGCTTTCGCCTTTCGT
>LGFB01000106.1 GCA_001508835.1 bacterium 42_11 | reverse complement strand
AAGTGACCTTAAATCTTTTTTTAAGGAGGAGGATTTTGCCCCCCTGGAGGAAAGGGCCAAGCAACTTAAAACGGTTTTAGATGAGCTTAAGGAAATAAACGAAACCAATCGTTACCTTATTGAGTCTACGTTAAAATACATAAGCTATCTTATAGATTCCTTGATGAATACCCTTTCGAGGGTTACCTATACGAGGGGGAAACCAGCTGGTCCTAACTTTTCCTTGTTTGAGAAGGAGGCTTAAGTCCTCAAATGGGAGATCCGGGAGGCTTCTTTGGTATAGAGCTTGGGAAAAGAGCCATATTTGCTCAAAGGAGAGGACTTGAAGTAACGGGGCATAACGTCTCTAATGCGGGAACGGAAGGGTATTCTCGTCAAAGAGTGGAGCTAACCACCATGATTCCCTATACCGATCCTGCACTTAATAGACCTGCCACTCCTGGTCAGATCGGGACAGGTGTTACCATAGACCAGATCGTCCGGTTAAGGGATAAGTTCCTGGATCTTCAATACAGAGAGGAGTATCAGACGTTAGGAAGGTGGGAGGTTAGGGATATTGTTTATACCAGAATCCAGGAATTTTTCAATGAACCTTCTGATTCCAGCATTCGTCAATCTTTCGATGAGTTCTGGTCTGCATTAGAGGCTCTTCATACCACTCCTGAGGATCCGGCGTTGAGAGAGAGCGTAAGAGAGAAGGCATTAACTCTGTCTAATCTTATCAACTATATTTCGAGTAACCTTCATACTTATAGGACAGATTTGAATGAGGAAATAGCCATGAAAGTCTCTGAGATAAACTCTTATATAGATCAGATAGCTGATCTTAATCGTCAGATTCAGATGGTTAAAGGTCTTGGGGATAACCCTAACGACCTTCAAGACCAACAGGACCTTTTAATAGAAAAGCTATCCAAAATGATAGATGTAGATGTTTCTGAAGATCCTAAGGGAGGGGTCGTTCTAACAGTTAACGGTGTTGATGTAATAAGGGGTGGTATAAGACACTACCTTGTTCTCATTCCTAATCCAGCCAATAACGGTATGTACGATGTTCGTTGGGATTTCGAACCATTGAGCTTTTCTTCGGATCCAGATGTAGCTATAGGTTATGCTTCTCCTATTGTTGGAAACACTCAGTATGTAGTGAGCGTTATCCAGCTTGCGAATGAACTCCCTCACATGATAGGAGATGAGACGGCATCCATAGTTAGTGAAGATATAACCTTTTATACCTTAGGATGGCTTGACAGAAATGAAAGGGGAGATTTTTCTCTTAAGGTTGATGATGGTCCTGTGGTTAGCATTTACATAGATGGAGAGGATTCCTTAAAAACGGTTATGAACAAAATAAACGCGGCCTTCTACAATGAATCCCTTTCCTCCTATCCCACCACTTATAAGGAGTGGTTGACCGCTTCTATAGCGAGAAATGATAACGGTTCTTATTATCTCGTCTTGAGGAGTAATGAACTTGGTGAGGATTACAGGATAACCGTTTTAGGTGATATGGTAAGCATAGCTCAGAGATTGGGATTATGGGATGGAGTCGCCACTAATGATATCTGGTCTCCGCAGGATGCCATATTCAGCGTTAATGGTGAGATTTATAGGAGCAGTAGAAATCGATTTAGGGAGGCTAAAAGGGTTTCTACGGGTGAATATGAAACGGTGGTTGATGGTATGCTCTTTGAGCTTCAGGGAATTGGAACTACTCTATTCAGACCTTATTTCCCTGCGCAAAATGGCGAGCTTTTGGGATATTTGGAATCGAGAGACGAAATATTAATCAATTATATAAATTTGCTTGATGAGTTTTCTTATACTCTTATTAAAGAGTTTAACGCACAACACCGGGCCGGCTATGGTTTGAATCAAGATAAAAATGGGATTGACTTCTTTAATGAAGTTTATAGCGTTGAGGGGGCTTCTTCTTTGATAGCTCTTTCTGATGATATAAATGATTACCCTGAAATGATTGCCACTGCAGCGGACGATAACGGTGTAAATAGCGGTCCTGGTGATGGTTCCATAGCAAATAAGCTTGCTTCTATAAGGTATAGAAACCTGATGAGGGATGGAAAGGTGAATTTAAATCAGTTTCTTGAGGCTACCATAGCCAAGCTTGGTGTTGAGTCTCAAGAGGCAAGCAGAATGAGTTCCAATCAGGAGCTTCTTGTAAAGCAGGTGGATAACAGGCGCCAAGAGGTTATGGGGGTTTCGCTCGATGAAGAGATGACGGAGCTTGTTAAGTATCAACATGCCTTTTCTGCTGCCGCAAGATTTATAAATGCCATGGACGAAGTTTATAACCGAGTAGTCAATAACCTTGGACTTGTAGGCAGGTGAACTCTTTAATGAGGGTTAGCGATAAAGTCTTCTCAAGTGTCTTTCTAACGGATCTCATGGGGAATAGGGATAAACTGCTGAAGCTTCAGCATCAAGCTTCGACAGGTAAGAAATTCGACATGCCAGAAGAAGACCCTGTGGGCGCTGTGAGAAGCCTCAGGCTTAACAGAATTCTCAATGAAAACGAGCAGTTTTCCAAAAACATGGATGAAGCCATTTCATGGTTAAACGCAACGGAGTCAGCCCTTGATCAGTTGACTTCTATAGTTCATAAGGTTAGAGAGAGGGTGATACAGGGAGCTAACGACACATTAACTCAGGTAGACAGGGACGCCATAGCTGATGAGATAGATAAGCTTAGAGAGGAGGTTCTTCAGATAGCCAATACATCTTTAGGCGGTAGGTATATATTTGCGGGCTTTCAAACTCAGGAGAAACCTTACGCTCTTGGAGATGGAAACGTTGCCATTTATCAGGGTGACGATGGAGAGATGGCGTGGGAGATAGAAACGGGTGAAAAGATAGTCGTTAATATTCCGGGGAATCAGGTTTTTGCAACGCAGAGAATTGAATATAGGATAGAAAGCGATATGCATCTTGCATCTTCCATTTTTGGTGCCGGAGAGTTTACTTTAAGGGTTGGAGATAGCGTCTTTAGGGTAGATATTCCCGCCGGGGCTAATGTTTCCATAATAGCGGATAGGATAAATTTAAGGGCAGGAGAAAAGGTAAATGCCTATGTGGTTCCCGAGGGAGTGGGACTTAAGCTTGTCATACAAACGAAGACGAATGAGCATATAAGCCTTTCTGACTCTGTCGGGACGGTCTTGCAAGATTTGGGACTGTTAGACAAGAGGGAGGAAATGGTTTATGTTGGTAACCTTGACATTTTCGATATTTTACAGAAGATAAGTGAAGACCTGCGATATAGCCGAAACACATCTCTTTCTGGTGAGAGACTTGAAGAGCTCGACGCGTATCTTGATCACCTTCTTAGGATGAGAGCGAGGGTAGGGGCTAAGGTTAGCAGGCTTGAGGCAACGCAGAGTAGATTCGAAGATAATAAGATTCAGCTTACATCTCTCCTTTCCAAGATAGAAGATGTGGATATAGCCGAGGTAGTTATGAACTTGAGCAATCAGCAAGTTATTTATCAAGCGGCATTAAGGACCGGTGCTCGTATAGTCCAAACAAGTCTTATAGATTTTCTTGAATAGTTTTTAAGAAGAGGAGGAATGGGGTTTGAAGATCAATACCCTTCGTTTTGGGGAGATGGATATTCCGGAGGATAAAATCGTTTTCATGCCTCATGGGCTAATAGGTCTTCCCGATCTTAAACGCTTTTTTATTGTGGGTGAGGAGGGCCAGCTTATAAGATGGTTTCAGTCGATAGATGAGCCTACGGTGGCTTTACCGATACTCAACCCCTTTGAGGTTTTTCCTAATTTCAGCGTGGACATAAGCGATTCAGATTTAGAGGAGATAGAGCTTAAAGAGCCCAGCGATGCTGTACTGTTTCTTGTCATGGTTATACCCGCAGGTAACCCCAAAGCGGCCACAGTAAATCTTAAGGCTCCCATCGTTATAAATGTTAAGAATAGGAATGGGAAACAGGTTATAGCGTTAAACGAAGATTACCCGGTCAGGTATCCTCTTTTTCCGCAGGAAGGAGGGGCTTAAGTCGTGCTTGTCTTGAGCCGCAAGGTTAACCAGAGCATAATGATAGGCGATGATATAGAGATTAAGATTTTGGAGATAAGAGGAGACCAGGTCAGGATAGGTATAGAGGCTCCCAAGAGGATCCCTGTTCACAGGAAAGAGGTATATGAGGCCATAATAAAGGAGAATATTCTTGCTGCTCAGCTGGCTGCCCAAGTGGAGAAGAAGGTTGAGGAAAGTGTGATAAAAGAACTTGAAAAGATGAAGAAGAAAAAAACATAAGATTTCTAAAGGAAGTTCTCACCCTTGCCGATAAGAATAAGTGAAAGGTCCTCACGGATGAGGATAAAAATCTGACGCATGGATGCGGTAGACTACAGGGATGGGGTGAGGACTTATGAGAATAAACCACAATATCGCGGCCATGGAAGCCTATAGGCAGTTGACCATTACCTCAGGTCAACTGCAGAAAAGCCTCGAAAAGCTTTCCTCAGGTTTAAGGATTAATCGTGCGGCTGATGATGCTGCTGGTTTGGCCATTTCAGAAAAGATGCGCTCCCAGATAAGGAGTATCCACCAAGCGTCGAGAAATGCTCAGGACGGCATTTCTCTGATCCAAACGGCAGAGGGAGCGCTTGATGAGGTTCAAGCGATACTTCATAGGGTGAGAGAGCTTGCTATTCAGGCGGCGAATGATACCTACACTTCTTATGATAGGGAACAAATTCAAAAGGAGATTGACCAGCTTAAGGCTGAAATAGATAGGATTGGCGAAAGTGCTCAATTTAACACGAGGAAGCTTCTTACGGGTGAACTCTCCTTCATAATAAACCAGGTAGGGGGAAATGCCTACGTTTCTAATATGACGGCCTCTCCTTCTACCCAACCTGGGACTTATAAAGTCAAAATATACCAGGAAGCAAGTAGAGCTGAGCTAACGGGTGTCACAAACGTGTCAATACTCGATAGGATTCACACAGGTGAAATAGTGATTAATGGTGTGGCTATCTATCTTAATTCTACAGAATTTTCAGCTGCTTTAGATAAACTGCAATATGTTATAGACAAGATCAATGAAAAGACTCACAATACCGGTGTTAAGGCGGAAAGAGTTAATGGACACTTGAAGCTTGTTCAGACAGAAGAGGGCTCTGAGGAAAAAATAATATTATCTGGTAGCCAGGCCCTTCTTCAAGACCTTGGCTTTGGTGCGGTTCCAAGCGTCTTAAGTAATGAGCTTTCTGGAACTGGACCAGCTTTTGTAGGGGATG
>LGFB01000105.1 GCA_001508835.1 bacterium 42_11 | reverse complement strand
AACGGTTGAGTCTTCAGGGATCTCCCCAGCTTTATTTACTGCCTTATCGTTAGGAATCCCCCTTATCTTTGCGAGGAAGAGAAAGCCCATTACTTTATGCGGAAAAGTTTTTGAAAGAAAGATAACATCGAGAACAAAGCTTAACGAGATTACCATCTCTCTTTCTGGAGACTATATAAGGGAAGGAGAAAAGGTGTTAATCATTGACGACTTTCTGGCAACGGGGGAGACGATAAAAGCGTTATGCGAAATGATTGAAGAAGCAAGGGGAAAGGTTGTAGGCATAGGTATATGTATAGAAAAAACCTTTCAAAGGGGAAGAGAGACGCTCAAAAACTACAAAGTGGTATCTTTAGCCAAGATAGATTCGTTAAATCCCCTTCTGGTTAGACCATGAAAGCAAAGATTTACCTGATAGATTTTAAGGAACCAAAGGATTACGAAGAATGCTTTAAGCTTCAGAAAACGCTTTTAGAAAGATCGGAAAAAGAGGGTATAGGTTTCCTTCTCCTTTTAGAACATACGCCCGTTTTCACGCTTGGAAGAAGGGCGAAGAAAGAGCACATCCTCGCACCTGAGGAAGTCTTAAAAAGAGAGGGAATAAAGGTTGTTTTTACCGACAGAGGCGGAGATGTAACCTACCATGGCCCAGGCCAGCTCATATCATATCCTATAATCCCCTTAGATTGCAGTGTAAAGGAATATGTATGGAAGCTCGAAGAGGCGATAATCATGGTTCTTAAAAAATATGATATAAAAGCCATTCATAGAGATGGTTATCCCGGCGTATGGATAGATGAAAGAAGAAAGATAGCATCCATTGGAATAGGAATCAAAAGAAGCGGCAAGAAGTGGATAAGCTATCATGGAACGGCCTTCAATGTGGACCCCATCTTAAGACACTTTCTTTTAATAACCCCTTGCGGTCTTACAGGAATTAATATGGTTTCGGTAAAAAGCCTAAAGGGATTTGCCCCACCGATAAGTGAGGTCAAGCAACACTATTTGGAGTCTTTTAAGCTTCTTTTTCCCTCCTATGAAATTTTAAATGAAGATGAAATGATATAATAGTAATTGGGTCTATCATTTAATCCCATTAGGAAAGCGAGTGAGCTGAATGAGAAGAAAGCTCGAAATGATATCAAAACTCCTCTTTTGGCTATCCATCGGCGTAATCACAGGTATACAAGTGGTGGTTTTTTATTCGGTTATAATGCGCTACCTCTTTAGAAGGCCTCCCTACTGGGCAACGGAGGTCACGGAGCTTATGCTAATTATGTTAACCTTTCTCGCCATAGCAGAGGTTGAACGTCTCGATAAACACATAAAGTTCAGTCTTATCATCGACTGGCTATCCGAAGGAAAAAGAAGAATAGTTAACATCATAAATAGAACTATAGCCTTAATATTTACAGCAATCTTAGCATGGGAAGGTGGAAAAGCAACCTGGCTCGTATATTCTAAAGGAATGAAAATGCCATCGCTTTTAAGAACCCCTTTGTTCTTGGTTTACATTTTCCTTCCCTTAGGTGCGTTAGCACTGGGCATCCAGCTTATAGTAAAACTCCTTGATGAGCTTAGGGAAGCGAGGAGGGAAAATCCATGAGTTTCGACTCGGTAACAATCCTTGCCATAGGAACGCTACTGATATTCATGGCGCTGGGGACTCCCATCTTCATTTCCTTAGGACTTGCAGGCGCGTTCGGTATATACCTTATAAGCGGAACAAAGGGGCTCTTTCAAATACCCGCTTCCATAACATCCCAGCTTTTCAGCTTTATATTGGTTGCAATACCTCTTTATATACTTATGGGCGAGCTTATCTTCGTAAGTGGAATAGGAAGGGACATATACAACGCTTTTAGCAAGTGGCTTAATAGGGTTCCAGGAGGATTGGCCATAGCTACGATATACTCCTGTGCACTCTTTGGAGCCATGTGCGGAGTTAGCATAGCCGGTGTCGCTGCAATAGGAACGATGGCCATACCTGAAATGCTAAAAAGGGGATACGATAAAAAGCTTGCCGCAGGAGCAGTTGCCGCACCGGGAGCCTTAGCGGTCTTAATACCCCCAAGCATATCCTTCATATTATACGGTTCCCTATCGGGAGAATCGGTAGCAAAGCTGTTCATAGGTGGAATAGTCCCCGGTTTAATCCTCGCCACGGCAATGGCTTTATATGTTCTTCTAACGGTCATTAGAGACCCCAAGCTTGCCCCCAGAGAATTTGAAAGCGTAAGTCTAAGCGAAAAAATTGCCTCGCTAAGGAGGCTATGGGTGGTCCTTTTACTCATAATATTCGTTTTAGGTTCCATATACACTGGGATAGCAACGCCAACGGAGGCAGCATCTATAGGAGTTGCAGGAGCTTTGCTTATAACCTTAATCTACAGGACGCTAAACTGGAAAAAGCTCTTAACCGTTTTATCCAACTCTGCAAGAATAAGCGCGTCTTTGCTGATAATCTTAGCCTGCGCCTTTACCTTCAGTCAATTTTTGAACTTGGTCAGGGTGCCCGAAAGAGTAGCAAGATGGGCAACGAGCGTGGAACTTCCGGGAATAGGAGTGATTCTAATATTCATGGGGGTCTTAATCCTCTTAGGCTGTATAATAGATGGAGCTTCATTGATAATTGTGACCACGCCTATTATGCTTCCCGCCGTCAAGGCCTTAGGGTTTGACCCCCTATGGTTTGGGATACTTATGGTCTTAAACGTAGAAATTGCGGTGATAACTCCTCCGGTAGGACTTAACCTTTACACCTTAAAGAGCATCGCGGAAGACCTGAGCATAAATGAAATAATAAGGGGAACGGCTCCATACATAATAGTAGAAATATTATGCCTTCTTTTGTTTGTATTCTGGCCATCTCTGGCCTTGTGGTTACCAAGCACAATGAGATGAAAGGAGGTGAAGGAGGGTGAAGAAAAGTTACATATTAATGGCATTTCTACTGATATCAGTATTTGCAAGCGTCGCCTTAGCCAAAGTTATATCCATGAACGTTGCCTCTCACGTTACCCCCGGATACAAGGACCTTCTTCCTCCCGAAGAAGCATTTATAGATGATGTTAACGTGGCAGGAGAAGGCAAGATAAAGCTGAACTTCTACCATTCTGGAACACTTCTTAAGGTTAAAGAACTTGTGCCGGGACTTGAAGCTGGAACCGCGGACATAATCTTTCATACCACATCTCACACCACGGGAAGTTGGCCTATAATGGGTGGTCCTTCTCTACCATTCATATTCAAGAGCGATTGGGATATGAACGAAAAGCTGAAGATAGGCCAGCCTCTATTTAATCTCATCCAAAAGGTAATGATGGAAAAGCACGGTATCGTATTCTTAGCTTTCGGAGCCATTCCTTCGCAATATCTCTGGACCGCAAAGAAGCCCGTCAGAACCCCAGAAGATCTTAAAGGGATGATTATCAGGGTGGGAGGAGAGGCGGAAGCTGAGGCCATTAAAGCATTAGGAGCTTCCCCCGTCTTCATGCCTTCAGGTGAGCTTTACGAAGCTTTACAAAGGGGAACCATCGACGGACTGGTAGCTTATCCTGGAACTATAGGAGGAAGGGCTCTTTATGAAGTCCTTAAATATTGCACAAAGATACCCTTAAGCGCATATGGGAGAGGAATATATATGAAGAAAGAAACGTGGGACAAGCTCCCCGAAAGCGTCAAGCGCATCATCACTCTCGCAGCCTACAAGTACGATTATCTACACCTGAAATATGCCGAGATGGTTCACGAACAAGAGGTATGGCCCAAGATTAAAGCTAAAGGAATAGAGGTAATAGAACCCCCAGAAGATGTAGTAAAGCAATTCAGAGAAATATGCAAACCTACGTGGGAGAAATGGGTGAAAACGGTGGGAGAAGACATAGGAAAGCAATTTATAGACTTAGCAACGAAGTGAAAAACAAGAAAAAACGGGGCTGGGAAAAATTCCCAGCCCCAATTTTTTTGCTATAATCGTTGATATGAGAAAGCCATCCTGGATAAGGTCAAACCTCCCTAAAGGAGGAAAAGCGGAATCCACAAGGAAAATACTAAGGGGATGTGGACTTCATACGGTTTGTGAGGAAGCAAGATGCCCAAACTTGGGAGAGTGTTTCTCAAGAGGGACGGCAACCTTCATGATCCTGGGGGATATATGCACGAGAAATTGCGGGTTTTGTGCGGTAACAAAGGGAAATCCCTTACCCATCGATGAGGAAGAGCCCTTTAGAGTGGCTGAGGCGGTTAAAAAATTTCGCTTAAAATATGTGGTTATAACCTCCGTAACGAGAGACGACCTTGAAGATGGTGGAGCAAGCGTCTTTGAAAGCACGATAAGGGAGGTAAAAAAGATAGAAAGCGTAAAGGGAATAGAGGTACTGATACCCGACTTTAAGGGAAGCGAGGAAGCCCTCGCAAAGGTGGTCAACGCGCTTCCCACGGTGATCAATCATAACCTCGAAACGATAAAAAGGCTATACCCTCGTGTCAGGCCGATGGCCAACTACGAAAGATCCCTTAACCTCTTGAGGAAGGTTAAGGATTTAAACCCAAGCATAATAACTAAATCAGGGATAATGGTAGGTCTCGGCGAGAATAAGGAGGAAGTTATAGAAGTTATGGAAGATTTAAGAGAGGCGAACTGTGATATCATAACCATTGGTCAATATCTTCAGCCTACTAAAGAAAATCTACCTGTCGAGCGTTTCATAACTCCCGAGGAATTTAAAGAATATGAAGAGATCGCCTACTCCCTTGGCTTCAAACTGGCCTTCTGCGCCCCTCTGGTAAGAAGCTCCTACAAAGCTGAAGAGGTATTAAATCTGCTTAAGGAAAAGGGAGATACATCAAATGAAGCCTTACCATAAACTATAAGCTCGCTTAAAAGCTTACCCGTTACGGCAGAAAGGCATATCCCATCTCCCTCGTGCCCACAAGCCAAAAAGAGACCATCTATGTTATCTATTATCGGTAAGCCATCAGGCGTCCAGGGTCTTAATCCCGCAAAAGCCCTTATAACCCTCAAGCCACGCAAAAAGGGGAAGGCCTCTACAGCATTTTTGGAAAGCCTTTCGAAAGCGGAGGAAGTTACGCTTTTATCGTAGCCCACAAACTCTCTTGTTGCCCCTATTAAAAAGGCACCGTGATGGGTTTGCTCTAAGGCCAACCCCTCCTTACCACCCGTATCAACCCCATATTTGGCCACTATATATCTGCTCGAAAGCACGGTGTGATTTATGGCTCTTGCAATAGGTTCGGTAACAAGGAGCTGTCCTCTCCTCGGCTTTATAGGAAGCTCTATACCTATAG
>LGFB01000104.1 GCA_001508835.1 bacterium 42_11 | reverse complement strand
GTAATCAAGAAGCTTGAGAGTAAGGGAATAAAAGCCCTAAGCTATGAAGAGGCTGATATAGAAGCCTTTTTAAAGGAGAAGATAGATGTGCTTGTGGGGATTGCCTCTGGTAGAAATCCCCTTGCGAGGGGACTCGATATACCAGAAACAAGATACGCCATATTTATAGGGGTCCCGAAGACATTCATAAACTTAAAAGTGGAAACCTCTGCGATAGCTCTGTTTAACGCCCTAACATCCTTAAGGAAGCTACTTGAAGAATATCCAGAGGTAGAAAGAAGATATTTACCATTCTTAAGAAGAATTTTCGAAAGAGAGGAAGAAAAACTCACAGAAAGATCTCAAAAACTTCTAAGTGAGATAAGACTCTTTCTCTCGGAAAGGATTTCTGACCCAGAATTCTTAGCTCAGGTGGCATCAAGCCCTGAAAGCCCGATAAGAATAATAGATGGGGGAATATACCTTCTGATACCTGAAACCGCTGGCTATCTTCAAGCAGCGGGAAGGACTTCTCGACTCTGCTCCGGAGGCTTACTTCAGGGATTATCCATAGTAATAGTGGACGATGAAAAAGCTTTACATCTCCTTGAAAAAAAGGCTCGATACTTCTTTGAAGAATTCTCCTTCAAGCTCTACGAGCCAGAAAAGGTTAAGGAAATCATAGAAAGGGTAGACAGGGAAAGAGAGGAACTCAAAAAGGTAGAAAATATACCCAAAGATTTATTTAAAACTGCTCTCGTTATCGTTGAATCCCCTAATAAAGCAAGAACCCTGGCATCCTTTTTTGGCTCTCCCCAGAGGAGAAAGATTCACGGCGTAGATGTTTACGAAGTAAACGCTCTTAAATATACGCTACTTATCGCAGCTTCAAAGGGACATGTGGCCGATCTCGTGTATGACTTAGGCCTGTTTGGCGTTGAAATAATGGACCATTCATTCGTTCCTCATTATGATACTATAAAGAGATGCCAAAACTGCGGAGAACAAACGGTCCAGGAAACATGCTCAAAATGTAAGATGCCTGCCTTTGATGAAAAAAGAGAGATAATCGAAGGGTTAAGAGAGCTCGCTTTAGAATCGGACATGGTTTTTATAGCAACAGACCCTGACACTGAGGGAGAAAAGATCGCTTGGGACTTGGCTTGCTATGTAAGACCCTTTTCCCCAGGATTTAAGAGAGCAGAGTTTCACGAAGTGACCAAGAGAGCTTTCTTAGAAGCCATAGATGAGCCAAGGGAGATAAACGAACCACTGGTGGAGGCCCAGTTTATAAGGAGAATAGCGGATAGATGGTTTGGCTTCTCCTTAAGTCAGTTACTACAAGAAACCTTTAAACAAAGATGGCTCTCAGCAGGCAGGGTCCAAACCCCCGTCTTAGGCTGGATAATAGAGAGAGAAAGGGAAAGAAAGGAAAAGAATTACTTCTTAAGGGTAACAGCCGATCCTAATATAAGAATCGAATTTCCCCTAAGGAGTAAAGATGATGTTAAAGGTCTGCGCCTTCACCAGCTTCACGTTAAGCTATTAAACATCCACGAAGAGGAAATACTCCCTCCTCCTCCCTTTGATACCGCAAATATGCTTAAGGAAGCGTCTTCAAGATTCGGATGGAGCGCCGAGGAAACCATGTCCTTAGCCCAAGAGCTCTTCGAAAGAGGACTCATAACCTACCATAGAACAGATTCCTTCAGGATTAGCGGTAAAGGTATATCCATAGCCAAAGAATATATTAAAGAAAAACTGGGAGAAAACCTGTTCCACGGAAGAACATGGGGAGACGGAGGAGCCCATGAGGGCATAAGACCAACGCACCCATGGGACAAAGGAGAGCTTTTAAGTTACATCTATACCACGGGGAAAACTCCCCTTTCCTCTAAAGCCGTATCTCTTTATACGCTCATATTCAGAAGATTCATAGCTTCACAGATGAAGGAAACCAAGGTGCTAAAAGGGAAGGTTGTCTTCTCCCTTGATGGTATACAAAAAGAAGAGGAGCTTAACTTAAAAATCCTTGAAGCCGGTTTCTCCATACTTATACCCATCAACATCTCCCCCATCGGAAAAGAGCTTATCGAAAAGGGAGAGCTAACTCTTGACATAAGGGAAAGTAAAGTAATAGCTCTACCAAAAGCTTATCCCTTCACTCAAGGCTCCTTAATAGAAATGATGCAAAAACGAAAGCTGGGCAGGCCTTCTACATACGCCACGATAATTGAAACCCTCCTTGAAAGACATTACATCGTGCAGAAAAACGGGTTTCTATTCCCCACCAAGCTTGGCATAGAAGTTTACAAGCACCTTAGAGAACAGTACCCACAATATACCGATGAGGAGTTTACCCGAAGACTTGAAGAGGAAATGGACCTGGTAGAAAACGGGGAAAGGGAATATCAAATCGTGCTAAACGAACTCTACGAGGGAACTAAAGAAATTCTGGAATTCATAAAATCAAAGGGCTCATGAGTATAAATGTCTTTCTTTCCGTGGATTTTGATGCCGACAGCGCAGAAAGACTTTATTATGCTAAATGCCCTGTTAAGATATCAAAAGCCCAGTTTGATTTAAACGTGGGTCTCGATAGATTGCTTACGTTATTCAAAAAATACGAAATAAAAACGACCTTCTTCGTCCCCGCATGGGTAGCTCAAGAATATCCTCACCATGTAGAGAAAATCGTTAGAGATGAACATGAAATAGGACTTCACGGATACAAACATGAAAAACTCAACGAGCTTTCCCGTGAGAAGGAGTTAGAGCTTCTCCATAAGTCCCTTAAAATACTCCAAAGTTTTTCTGATATAAATGGTTTTCGAAAACCCTATTGGGAAATATCAGAAAACACACTTGATATACTCACAGAATTGAAAATAATCTACGACAGTAGCTTGAAAGGCTGTGATTTCCCCTATATTCAGAAAACACGAAAGGGAGCGCTTGTAGAACTCCCCATCGAGGATTTTCTCGACGACTGGGTGCTTTTTGAAATTGACAGAAAAGGTCCCGAAGAGGTTCTATCCATGTGGAAAGGGGAATTTGAAAGCTCGCTGCATTTGAACATTCCCTACATCTCCATAATAGTTCATCCATCATGCATAGGAAGGGCTTCAAGGCTAACCATGCTTGAAAAGCTTATAAACCACATATTAACTCAAGGAGGAGCCTTTAAAAGAGGAATTGAAATCGTTAGCGATTTTCTCAAGATGACAGGCAACAAAGTGACCGTTCCCCCTCTCTTCTAACTCTGGCTCCTTTTTAAAGCAAATTTCAAAGGCATAAGGGCATCGGGGATGAAACCTACACCCCGAAGGGATATGAGTTGGACTCGGAACCTCTCCCAATATAGGCTCTCCTCTCTTTTTCGCATCGGGGTCGGGAACGGGAATCGCAGAAAGCAAGGATCTCGTATAAGGGTGAATGGGATCGTTAAAAAGATCATCGTTACAGGCAATCTCCACTATCCTACCGAGATACATTATAGCCGCCCGGTCGCTCATGAAGCGAACCACACCTAAATCATGGGTTATAAAAAGATATGTCAAACCCAGCTCCCTTTGAAGATCCTTAAGGAAATTAAGTATCTGCGCTTGGACCGAAACATCCAAAGCCGATGTGGGTTCATCCAAAACCAAAAACTCCGGATTTAGAGCGATCGCCCTTAATATACAAACCCTCTGTCTCTGTCCACCCGAAAGCTCATGAGGGTATCTATACATATGCTCCTCTCTTAAACCAGCTATCTCAAGAAGAGCGAGAACTCTCTCCTCTATCTCTCTATTAGAAAAACCTCCCTGTAATCTGAAGGGCTCTCCCAAGATATCCTTAACCTTCATTCTCGGATTTAAAGATGAAAGAGGGTCCTGGAAAACTATTTGCATCCTCCTTCTCACAGGCCTGAACTCCTTTTCCTTCAATTTCGTTATATCCACTCCGTTAAAGATTATCCTGCCAAAGGTTGGCTCTATAAGCCTTAGAAGAAGCCTTCCAAACGTGGTCTTGCCACACCCACTTTCTCCCACAAGGGCAAGCGTCTCCCCTCTCTCTATATTTAAACTCACCCCATCTACCGATCTAACATAGCCATATACTCTTCCAAAGATTCCCTCTTTCAGAGGAAAGTATTTCTTCAAATCTTTGACCTCAACAAGAAGCTCCTTCAAAGCCCTGCCTCCCCTTTTTATAAATAAAGATGACAGAAAACTCTATGGCTTTCGCTCACCTTAACCTCCTCAGGCGGCACATCAAAGCACGGGGCAAAAGCCTTGTCACACCTTGGATGAAATCTACATCCCGAAGGTGGATTTATAAGGTCCGGCACGGTCCCAGGAATACTCCTTAGCTTATCAACCTTTCTCTCTATAGTTGGAAGGGAAGCGAGCAATCCTTGGGTATAAGGGTGAAGAGGATTTTTAAATATCTCTTTAATGCTCCCACACTCCACTACTTTACCCGCATACATGACACAAACTCTATCACAAAATTCAGCAACAACTCCAAGATCGTGAGTTATCAACCATATGGAAAGGCCGAGCTTATCTTTCATCTCTTTAAGTAGATTTAATATTTGAGCTTGTGTAGTTACATCCAAAGCGGTGGTTGGCTCATCAGCTATCAACAACCTGGGGTTAGAAGCAACCATCATGGCTATCATTACTCTTTGTCTCATACCGCCTGAAAGCTCAAAGGGATAAGAGTTTACCACACGCTCCGGTGAAGGCATCCTAACAAGCTTAAGAAGTTCCACAATTTTCTCTCTTTCGCCATTACCTTCCCCCTTTAAAACTTCTGCAATCTGCTCTCCTACCTTCATAAGAGGGTTAAGCGAAGCCATGGGGTCCTGAAATATCATGGATATCTTGTTTCCCCTTAACTTTTGCATCTCATCCTCTGAAAGCTTTAAAAGATCCCTACCTTCAAACAGGATCTCTCCATCAAGGATCTCCCCCGGAGGGTCAAGTAACCTCATCACCGACAAGGCAGTAACGCTTTTACCGCAACCGGTTTCTCCCACCAATCCAAAGGACTCTCCCTCTTTCACATAAAAACTCACCCCATCAACCGCTCTAACTACCCCATCATAGGTATAGAAATAGCTTTTAAGATTTTTAACCTCCAGCAGTAGTCCACTCATAGCAGTTTCCTTCTCACCCTTGGATCTAAAAGGTCTCTTAAGCCATCACCCAGGAGGTTAAATCCTAAAACCATTATAAGTATCGTTAAACCGGGAAATAGAGAAACCCATGGATAATCTCTGAGATAACCTCTACCAATGCTAACCATTAAACCTAACTCGGGCTGAGGAGGCTGTGCTCCCAAGCCGATAA
>LGFB01000103.1 GCA_001508835.1 bacterium 42_11 | reverse complement strand
AGTGTTTGTAAAGGCTCCAGCCTTTCGAAGCTTTCTTACTAGCTCCTGCAAAGTTTCAATGTCCTCCCGGTAGGTTAGGATTGGGCTAACCAGCTCAACGCTATAATCTCTACCTGCAGCTACTTTTCTTCTACCTTCTTTTCTTTGGCAGTTGATGCTCCCATCGTACATAAACTTCCACACGCGCCCATCTGGAGCTTTTACCTTCTTGGTGTCGTAGTAAGTCCCGCCTTCACTGTAATTGCCTTGCAAAAATTCTGCAGCGACCCTGGCTGCTTTTTCTCTTGTAATTCCTGTAAATTCAATTTCGATTCCGAATTTTGCGCTTAACATCGTACCTCACTCCTTTTAAAGTGTGTTTATCCTTTCGGCATGTACATATATCACTCTAAAAGGCTTAAATAGCAAGACAATTCTTCAATATAAATCTACATATTTACTGCCATATTGGGCTTAAAAGTGTATGTTTACTCTTCGATTTTCTTGTATAAATCCTCTCCAAATACCACTCCTAGGGAACTGCCTGAATCCCAACTGACGTGGATGGTACCCATGTCATCAACACTAGTAACCGTACCTTTAGCCCCAGGCTGAAGCTTGGTATAAGGGTCATTCATTTTAAGTAGCATGACACGAGTTCCTGGAGTGTAATAACTTCTAAGTTGCTTTAGCATTTCTGGGTGAATGATATTCATTATTCACTCACCTCCTCATGCTTAGCAGTTCCGCTTTTGAAAGCAGAGCTACCCAACAGTTTGGAGAGAAGAATCTTTCGTTCTGTTTTGTATTCTGGCCCGATAAAGCCAAGTCTTAGAAGGAAACAACGGAAAGCGTACTTTTCATTCTCCACTGATTTCTCGGTCGAGTTGACGCGGGTCTGCTTCTTTGCCATTTCACAAAGTGCTGTTACAAAGTGGGTATAAGCCTTAACCTCCTCTGCGGAGCACTCACTCTGGAACCAAGGGAAGGTTATAAATTCCTCATTTATGATAATGGGAATAGAATCAGTATCAAGTGCTTTCTTTATAAGGGTTTCTTTGCTTTCTACCAATCCTTTTAGGTTACCAAGTGCAGTTTCGCTAAAACCCTCCCTCGGCATTTGAATAATCAAACTAATAGCTTCTTCGGTTTCATTTGATTCGCTGTATACGGGAGATTCTTCGTAATCATTATATGGGCTTACCCTTCCACCAAGAGCCGCTTCATAGGGAATTTGAATATTTTCAGGAACAAGCTCTGCTTTTGGAAGTGGTGTGTCATATTCTTCCGTAGCTGCCTTGAAGTCATGAAAGCTTAATAGAGCATCAACCAGTTCAGAATTATCTGGTCCTCTGACTACTCCATTTTTGTCAATATTGTAGTCTGCCACCTCATATGCAAATGTAGGTGCTCCAAGATATCTTACAGGAGCATTCAGTTTTTGGCTGATTGCGTTGACTAACTCTTTTCTTTTTGCTCCTGTGACATTATAGTTTATCTGCATTTTTATACCGCCTTTCTATTTTCGGTACATACATATATCACTCTAAAGGCTGTTAATATCAAGTCATTTAGGGCATCTTTCTGTAGAAAATACTGTTCCATTAATCGGCGGTATTCCGTGCAGATAACACAATGCCAGTCAGCACAAAACAGACGCATGGAAGTGCTACACCATTACCCCACATTTTGTACTCAGCTGAATCGGAATGGGGGTTGTTAAGCCATTTTATAATTTGCTTTCTTGTTTTTGGCTTGCTGCTTTTACCTATGATTTTGCGATGGGTTTCCCAAACCTCCGTCCAGAATGAAATTTCATCTTCTGTAGGATTTTCCGTCCCAAGGTCATCACACCAATCATCAGGAAAGCCTTGTAATCTTGCACATTCCGTTGGTGTAAGCCTTCGAACAATATAGTCTGGTTCAACCAATCCATTTTGGTATCCTGAATTAGTTCCATTGATTATCGTATTTGAAGTACCGTCCTGCCTGTAGTATTGACTTTCAGTTTTCATCTGAGGATAAAACGAAGCTGGGTGTGCCACTGCTCCAGGTCCTTTTGCCGTGAGTGTAGGTTGCTGCTCTTCATCTATAGCAGGTTTATATAGCGCGTTCTTTCCTTGGTTAAAAGCTGCCCTATCAATACCGTAAGATGGCTGAGTCACAACAGGGGCATCCTTATAATCTCTCGACAATAACGTTGGCGCTTTATCTTCTTCAACCTGGGCATAGGCTCCAGTAGTCATGGCATAGGCAACAGCATGACGATCAGCGGTATTAAGTGTAAAAGAAACATCCTCATCTATACCGCTTCCTTGGGGACCATTTTTATCCTCTCTTCCAATCATCGAGCCTTGTAGAGCAACTACTACCATGCCACCTTGATTACACCCTGGATTTCCTCCATTGGCATCAATGGTTCGAGAAGTATCCGCTTCATATATACCGCTATGTGGATTGCTTGACAGCATGGAGTTGCTCTTATCAGAACAGATGCCATATGCGGTAGGTACAAAAACGGTCTGGTCATTATTGCATCCAAGAGTGGCAGACTTATCATCCTGTATCAAAGCCCCCTTACCACCACCTTCACAGCCAGAGCGGATTTTTAATGTTTTAGGTGTATTCATAATAAGAGGTACATTCCCACCGCCAGTTCCCATACGAGAGGTTAGCGTCTGTACTTTATTATCCTCTGAGAGTTTTACACGACTATCAGTTGGATGATTTTCAATAACAACAGCCGTTTGGTTATCTCCCATGTTTGCACGAAGGGATCCACTTAAATTTTCATCAGTATGGCCACCAACTCGAGAAGCAGCGCCCGGTTCAAAGGACATGACTGCACCTGGAACAACACCTGCTCGAAGGGTAGGGGAACGTTCTTCCTCATATCCTACACTTCGACTCTTGGCGCTGTGTTCGGTACAAAATCCGCTTGACTGCATGACGCAAGGCTGATGTCCGTGTTCCTCCGCTCGAAGTGTTGCGGTAATATCCTCCGAAACAGACATCACTTTCTCGCCTTGGTCATTTAAACAAGTTATGCTATCGCCTGTTTTTCCAGTGCTGTTTTTAGCATTTCCGGCAGTTCTTTGCCACGGGCTGCCGCTCGGCGTAAAATTCCTTGGCATGCCTTCGGACTCAAATAGTATTTCTCCGGCACATCTGTCTGCAAAATCTGCGACAAGGTAGATTCTACGACGACGCTGGGGGACTCCGAAATATTGCGCATCGATAGTTCGGTAAGCCACACTCCATCCGTCTCCCATATAGATGTCAGCGTATGGCCATCGTCCTTTTTCAGGTAAAGGCACTGAGGTGTTCGGCTCTTTGACACCGATGACCGCTTCGAGGACTGCCCTAAAGTCCTCCCCTTTATTTGACGAGAATGCGCCGGGGACATTTTCCCAGACTGCATACCTTGGATATTGTCCATTGGTCTTACACCTCATTTCCTTGATAATTCTTATTGCTTCATAAAAAAGGACGGATTGTTCTCCGTCCAGACCAGCTCTTTTACCCGCCACACTCATATCTGTGCAGGGAGAGCCAAATGTTATGATGTCTACAGGTGGAAGCTCCGCACCATTTAATTTGTTTATATCCCCATAGTGTTTCATCTGTGGGATGCGTTTGGTCGTAACTCTTATAGGAAACGGCTCAATTTCAGATGCCCATAAAGGCTCAATGCCACAGATCAGACCGCCTAGAGGAAAACCTCCGCTCCCATCAAAAAGAGAACCGAGTGTCAATTTACTCATCTGCATTCACCTCCGGCAGGTCACAATATCTGATTTTCGAACCATCTCTTAAAACAAACACACCGTCTGAGTTTCCAACTTGTTCAATATACCTTTTTACAATAACATCACAGTACTTTTCATCCAGTTCAATGGTGTAGCAGATTCTATCTGTCTGCTCACAGGCAATCAGTGTGCTTCCTGAACCACCAAAAGGATCAAGCACGATACAATTAGAAAGGCTTGAATTCAAAATAGGGTAGGCCACAAGTGCAACTGGCTTCATCGTAGGATGATCACTGTTTTTCTTCGGTTTCTCAAATTCCCAGATGGTGGTCTGCTTTCTATCGGAATACCAGTTATGCTTGCCTTTCTTTTTCCACCCAAAGAGAATAGGTTCATGCTGCCACTGATAAGGAGAGCGACCGAGAACAAGGGACTGCTTTTTCCAAATACAAGTACCGGAAAGATAAAATCCTGCATCGGAGAATGCTCTTCTAAAATTGAGTCCTTCGGTATCCGCATGGAATACATAAATAGGGGCGTCCTTCGCCATTACTGCTTCGGTGTTCTGAAATGCTGCAAGCAGGAAATCGTAGAACGCTTCGTTAGCCATATTGTCATTTTTGATTTTTCCAGCAGTGCCTTCATAGTTAACATTATATGGAGGGTCCGTAACTACCAAATTAGCAGTTTTCCCATCCATCAAGACATTAAAGGTGTCTTTCTTTGTACTGTCTCCGCAGACTAATCGATGCTGCCCAAGTAGCCAAATATCCCCTAAATGCGAAACAGCGGGCTTTTTCAGCTCGCTGTCTACATCGAAATCATCTTCTTTTATATTATCCTTAAGGGAATCCTTGAAAAGATCCTCCAACTCTCCCGGGTCAAAACCTGTCAAAGACACATCAAAGTCTGAAGCATTTAAGTCCGTGATGAGAAGTGCTAATTTGTCTTTATCCCAATCACCACTTATTTTATTTAGTGCAATGTTCAGCGCCTTCTCCTTTTGCTCATCCATTTCAACAACTACGCATTCTATCTCATCCATGCCCATACTCAGCAGGATTTTCAAACGTTGATGGCCTCCAATGACTCTGCCTGTAGTCTTATTCCATATTACGGGTTCTACATATCCAAACTCCTCAAGGGAGCGTTTAAGTTTCTCATATTCCGGATCACCCGGTTTTAAATCCTTCCTTGGGTTATATTCAGCGGGGATGAGTTGTTTAGTTTTTATCTTCTCTATCAACATACTTTTCCACCGCCTTTCTAAATTCACTGTACTTATTTACATCCTCCCACGGGAATAGACAACTATTAAAGTGACCATAAACAGCTGTATCAGAGTAAATCACATTTCTAAGACGTAGATTTTCAATAATGGCTGCAGGTCTTAAATTGAAAACTTCCTGTGCAGCAAGAGTTAATATTTCGTCAGAAACAATACCTGTGCCAAGGGTATTTACATAAAAGGCTACAGGATTTGCCTTACCAATGGCATAGGATATACTAACTTCACATCTCTTTGCATAACCACACCAGACGATATGCTTTGCAATGTACCGAGCCATATAGACACCGCTTCGGTCAACCTTGGTGGGGTCTTTACCACTAAGTGCGCCACCTCCATGGGATGCAAGTCCTCCATAG
>LGFB01000102.1 GCA_001508835.1 bacterium 42_11 | reverse complement strand
ATGCTGACATAGTTATATACGACCCTAAAGACACCGTTTATGAAACACTATCAAGTGTCAGTTGTATGATAAAGGACGGAAAAGTCGTTGTCAGGGATGGTGAAATAGTTGACGCAAGCTTTGGAGGAAAGGTCATAAGAGTTGATACTGGGGTGGACGATGGTGCCTTGTCAAGTGAAATTAAAGAACTTTTTGACAGATTTTATTCTGTGAGATTTGCTAATTATAAGGTTGAGGATGTGTACTTTGAGCATGGGGAGGTAATAAGGAATGTTGCCTGATATGAGTAGAGTAGAAGACACTTTTGCTGAAGCTTTCAAAATGTATGCTTCTCGCATTCTAGTTACTGCAATAAATGAAAAATGGGCCCTTGAAGCAGCTAAGTCTTTCACGGGCTTTGCTACTTCCGTAATAGCGTGTGGTTGTGAAGCCGGTATAGAAAGAGTTCTTTCTCCTGAAGAGACTCCTGACGGACGACCAGGTGTGAGCATCTTGATATTTGCGATGTCAAAGAAGAGTCTCGAGGATCAGCTTTTAAGAAGAATAGGTCAATGTATATTAACGTGTCCCACTACGGCGTGTTTCAATGGCCTTGAATCTGAGGAAAGCATTCCTATAGGAAAGTCTATTAGGTTCTTTGGTGACGGTTTTCAAATGAGTAAATTTCTTGACGGGAGAAGATATTGGCGTATCCCCGTAATGGAGGGAGAATTTCTAATAGAGGAGAGCTATGGTTTTAAAAAGGCTATAGGTGGCGGGAATATTTTGATATTGGGAGATAGTGTGGTTTCCGCCTTGACGGCAGCTGAGAAAGCCGTTGAAGCATCGAAAAGGGTAAAGGATGTAATTCTTCCTTTTCCTGGAGGAATTGTAAGAAGCGGAAGTAAAGTAGGTTCTAAGTATAAATTTCTTAAAGCTTCCACTAACACTGATTTTATTCCCCATCTTAGGGCTCACACGTCTGAAAGGTTACCTATAGGTGTTAGGTCCGTTTTTGAGATAGTTTTTGATGGGTTGACTTTAGATGCTATTAAGGAGGCCATGCGTGTGGCTATAGAGGCTGCTCTTGAAGTTGATGGGGTCATTAAAGTAAGTGCCGGAAACTATGGTGGCAATCTTGGGCAGTACAATATCTACCTTAAGGAACTTTGGGAGGGAGTGTAAATGCTTACTTTTAGATTGAAGGAAAAGCTCATTGTTCCCCTTGAAGCGGAGGCGATAAATGTAGATAAGGTGGCTCAGTGTTCTTCTTTGGCGGAGATAAAGAAGTTACCCGTTTTCTACGGCAGAGATAGAATAGAATTGGGAGACGTATTCGAAATAGAGGGGTCTATAGAAGATGGAAAAATCCTGATTGAAGGAGACCTGGCTAAAGTAAAGGGTATTGCAAAGAATATGTCTTGGGGAGAAATAGAGATTCACGGAAACGTGGGGATGCATCTTGCGGAAGGATTAAGGGGAGGGAAGGTAATAGTAAGAGGCAATGTTTCTGACTGGTTGGGTATGAACATGTCAGGTGGCGTCATTTATGTTGATGGGAATGCGGGTAATTTTGCTTGCGCCTCTTATTGGGGGGAAAAAAGGGGAATGACCGGAGGCGTCGTTATTATAAAGGGCAACGTAGGTAATGACCTTGGTAGAAGGATGAGGAGAGGAACCATTCTAGTTATGGGGGATGCTGCTGATTTTGCGGGAAGTGGTGTTATAGCGGGAACCATATTTATACTGGGAAAAGTTGGGAAAGCCGTAGGGGCTGAAATGAAGAGGGGAACGATCGTTTTATTAGAAGAGGCCGAATTGCTACCTTCTTTTCGCTACAGCGGGGAGTTCAAACCTTTATTTATATATCTTTATGTTTCTTACTTTGAGCGAAACTTTGGGCTTGGTTTTCCTGAAAAAATGAAAGACGCTTACTTTAAGAGGTTTATGGGAGATTTTCTTCAGCTTGGGAAGGGGGAAATTCTTATATGTTCATGTTGAACGAGAGGGCATGGAGATTGCTTTACCAGCTTGTGGAAAGGGAAGAAGAGCTTAAAGTTAAGGTTTCTCGTTCTTCTAAAGGAGCCTTGCTCGTAGATGCTGGAGTTGAATGTCTTGGATCTTTAGAGGCGGGCATATTAATTTCGGAAATGCTTCTTTCTGGACTTGGAGAGGTAAAAATAATATACTCCGATGGGCTTCCCCATGTTCAGGTTATTACAGACCATCCCCTTTATGCATGTATGGCTTCTCAGTATGCTGGCTGGGCTATATCTTTGGATAAATATTTTGCCATGGGTTCAGGACCTGCACGGCTCTTGGGCAGTAAAGAGCCACTGATAGAGGAGTTTAACTGGAAAGTTAGGGAAGATAAAGGAGTGATATTCTTAGAAACGAGAACCTCTCCTTCCGAAAGGGTTATAGATTACATAGCTAATGCTTGTAAGTTAGCTCCGGAAAATTTGGGAATAGTTTATGCCCCAACAGGAAGTTTGGTAGGGTCAATTCAAGTTACAGCTCGTGTTGTTGAAACTGGTCTTCATAAGATGCACGAGATAAGATACGATATTAGAAAAGTGGTCTCTGCTATTGGGATGGCTCCTATACCCCCTGTTGGTAGAGATGACCTTGAGGCTATTGGTAGAACCAACGATGCGATTATATATGGAGGGAGGACATTTTATTTTGTGAACGATAGTGATGATCTCTCCGATTTGATCGAGAAAATCCCTTCCTCGAGTTCGAGTAGTTATGGAGAACCCTTTTTAGAGCTCTTTAAGAAGAGCAATTATAATTTCTACGATATGGATCCCATGCTGTTCAGCCCCGCAGAAGTAGTTTTGGTCTCTTTAATTAATGGTAAGGCATACAAAGCAGGTGGAGTTAATAGAGAATTAGTTCGCAGGCTCTTTGGAATATGAAGTTGGCTATCGTTAGTTCTGGTAAGGGTTGGCAGAGTGAGGAGCTCAAAAACGCAGCTTTGGAAAGGGGATGGCAGGTTGAATTTTTATCTCCAAGAGCTTTTTCTATAGCTCTTCCTGATTTTGAGATTAGAAACGCTGATCTAAATGTTTTAGACTACGATGCTTTTCTTATAAGGTCTATCCCTCATGGTTCCCTTGAGCAGATAGTTTTTAGGCTTGATAGTCTCTATCTTTTGGAAATGCTTAATAAGCCTGTGGTAAATCCGCCGTTTGTCGTCGAAAAGACAGTTGATAAGCTTTATACTTCTATGCTCCTGTCTCGAAATGGGATTCCAACTCCCAAAACTGTGGTTGTGGAGCGCTTTTCAGATGCAATGTTTTATTTTAAAGCTTTGGGAGGAGATGTTGTTGTTAAACCCCTTTTCGGTTCCAATGGTTTAGGTCTGATTAGGGTCGATAATGAAGACTTGGCTCACAGAATTTTTAGAGTGCTTGAACTTGGAAGATATGTATTTTACCTCCAGGAGTTTATTCCTCACAATAATGAGGATATAAGGGTTTTCGTGGCGGGTGATAGTATCGTTTCGGCGATGTTGCGAAAAGGAACTTCCTGGAAAACTAATATTTGTCAGGGAGCCAGTCCTTTGCCTTTTGACCCTCCAGGGGAAATGAGAGAAATCTGTCATTTTGTTTTAAAGCTTTTAGGGGCAGATTACCTTGGGATAGACCTTGTTTTTTCAGAGGATGGTGAGCTTTATGTTATTGAGGTTAATGGCATACCAGGTTGGAGGGGATTGCAATCGGTAACAAAAACGAGGATAGCAGATGCGATATTAGATTGCGTGGCAAGAAAGCTAAGCTTATAAACATAGTAAAAGCTTCTCAGCTTGCTTGCCTTCTTGAGGCAAGCGCTCCCAAACCAGGTAATGTTTATCCCTTTAAGGGCTTCCCAGAGATGAATTATGTAGATTTCCTCCTGTCTACTGTTAACTTGGGAGCGGTTTTATATGCTTATTTGGAAAAGCTAAGTGTTGGAGAGTTGATTTATAGAATCGTGTGCTCTACTTATAGGGTTTCCGGAGTTAACGTAAATTTGGGTATAGCTCTGCTTTTGGTTCCTTTAGCAAAGGCCTATTGGGAAGGTGAGGGGGAACTACGCTTTTCTTTGAAAAAAGTTTTGGACTCTTTAACGGTTGAGGATGCCAAGTGGGTTTATAAAGCTATAAGAATGGTATCTCCGGGTGGTATGGGCAAGTCGGAGGTAGCTGATGTGAGTGAGGAACCGAGTATAACTTTGAGGGAGGCAATGATTATAGCGAGCGAGAGGGATTCCATTGCTTACGAGTATAGCTCGGCTTACAGAATAACCTTTGAAATTACCTATCCGGTAATAAAAAGCTTGAGAACTACTGGGATGAGCTGGGAGGATGTGATAGTGGAAGCCTTTTTAACCCTTTTATCCAGAGTTCCAGACAGTCTCATATCGCGCAAGTTTGGTGTTGAAAAGGCCTTGTGGGTATCCAAAAGAGCTGCTGAAATATTAAAGATTGGCGGGGTTAAAACCGAGGAAGGGAAGAAGGCGATAAGGCTTTTGGATGAGGAACTTAGGCAAAAGGAAAAAATAAACCCCGGCACTACGGCTGACTTGATAGCTGCGGGGTTAATGCTTTATTTTTTAAAGGAGGTGTCTTAATATGGGCAAGAAGGTGGTTTTCTTTTTTAGCACCGATAAATATCCCAGCCCCTTCGATGTGCTAGTACTCTACGATGCAGGGGCGGATGTGGTTTTTCCTTGTGGTGGACTTGAGGTCGAAGAGGTTAAAGATTTAGTCCTCGATGCCATGTTTCCTCGTGGTCCTAAGGGTATATTGGATACCACGATATTTATAGGAGGAAAGGATGTAAGTAAGTGCGAGAAGATATTAGAGGTTACTAAAAAAACCATGTTCCCACCTTTCGAGATGGCTGTTGCTTTTGACCCTGCTGGCGCTTGCACTACCTCTGCTGCCATGGTTTCGAAAGTTGCGAAAGTGGCAAAGGATAAACTTGGTAAGTCTTTACCTGATATAACGGTTACAATATTGGCAGGTTCCGGTGCAGTGGGTTCGAGAGCTGCTTTCCTGTTTGCCAAAGATGGAGCGAGGGTAATAGTGGGAGCTTCAAGGTTGGAATCGGCTCAAAGGGTGGCTGAGGAGATAAACGGGAAATTAGGAAAGGAAAAAGTTTTCCCCGCGTTCGTGCCAAGATTTATTGAAGATGATAAAGGAGAAACCTATGAGGCTTGTAAAGACTCCGATGTGGTTGTTTCAACAGCAGCTCCTGGCGTCATGAAACTTTCATTGGAGCTCTTGAAGAGGTTACCAAAGACCAAGATAGTTGCAGATGTCAATGCAGTTCCTCCCTTAGGTATAGAGGGGTTAAGGATGGATGCTGATGGGGAAGAATTGATACCCGGTGTTTATGCGATAGGTCCTTTAAGCATCGGCAACGTTAAGCTTCAGG
>LGFB01000101.1 GCA_001508835.1 bacterium 42_11 | reverse complement strand
TTCAGCTTCTTTCTGTGATTCAGGGGGAGCATCCGCAGACGATTGCTCTTATTTTGGCTTATCTTTCCCCGGAACAGGCGGCTTCCGTGCTTTCTGGCCTTCCGCCGGAGCTTCAAGTTGATGTGGCTCGCCGTCTGGCCACCATGGATAGAACCTCTCCCGATGTTATAAGGGAGGTTGAAAGGGTTTTGGAGAGGAAGCTTTCAACCTTTGTAAGTCAAGACTTCACGATGGTCGGCGGTATCGATGCCCTCGTTGAAATCTTGAATAGATCCGATAGAGGTACGGAGAAGAATATCCTTGAGGCCCTTGAGGAACAGGACCCTGAGCTTGCTGAAGAGGTAAAGAGGAAGCTCTTTGTATTTGAGGATGTCGTTCTTCTCGATGATAGGGCGTTACAAAGGGTGTTAAGAGAGGTAGATATGAAGGACCTTGCCTTGGCATTGAAAGGTGCGAGTGAGGAGGTTAGAGAAAAGTTCTTTAAGAACATGTCTAAAAGGGCTGCTCAGATGCTTAAGGAGGACATGGAATATATGGGACCCGTTAGGGTCAGGGATGTGGAGGATGCCCAACAGCGCATAGTTAACATTATAAGACAGCTTGAAGAGGCAGGAGAAATAGTTATAGCGAGAGGCGGGGAGGAAGAGCTAATTGTTTAAAGGTAGTCTTTTAAAGTATGTGAAACTTTTGGATACACCCTTTTTAGTTGGCATGCAAGATGGAAATGGCAAGGGCCCCGTTGAGGGGGAAGAGGAGCTCCCCCCTGAAAAGGAAGAGGTTGTGTCCCTTGCGGAAGAAGACCTTCTCTCTAAAAGGGAGGATCTTAAGAGAGAGATAGAATTGCTTGAAAATAGATTGAAAGAGCTTTCGGTTGAGGCACGGAGCTTGGTGGAGAAATCAAAGGGTGAAGCGGATAATATAAAAAGGACGGCAGAGGAAGAGGCAAAACGCCTATCCCAGAGGATTTTGGAAGAGGCACGTAGGGAGGCTGAAAGGTTAAAGGAGGAAGCTTCTAAATCAGGTTATAAAGAAGGGTATGAGAAGGGGTTTTCTGAGGGATATTCGGCGGGACTTAAAGAGGGGAAGGCTCAGTATGAGGAGCAGATAAACCTATTGAAGGGCGTTTTAGAGGAAATTAAGAAGGCGAAAGAGAAGCTTATTGAAGAGATAGAGCCTGAGATTGTGGAAATAATAAAGATAGTATTGAGAAAAATAATTTTAAAAGAGGCGGAGATTGATAGAGACCTTGTCTTAAGGGTGATTAAGGCAGCTATCAAGAGGTTGGAGGAAAGAGGCAGAATAGTTGTTAGAGTTAACCCTGACGATTTGCCTAAGGTTGTGGAGCGCAGGGAAGAATTTTTCAAAGATATAGAGGGATTAAAGGAGCTTGAGATTGTGGAAGATCCGCGAGTAGACAGGGGTGGATGTATAGTAGAAGGTGACCTTGGAGTGGTAGATGCCCGTATAAGAGCGCAGATAGAGGAGTTTGAGCGCTTTTTAGATAGGCTACTTAAGGAGGGTAGGGAGGAGGAAGGACTTGCTTAGCCGTTATATACATAGGCTTAGGGAGTTTGAACCGATAAAGGTTAACGGCAAGGTTACGAGGGTTGTGGGATTAGTGGTGGAATCGAAGGGCCCAGAGGCTTCGATAGGTGAGCTTTGCGAAATAAGACTCAAAAACGGTAAAGTTGTTAAGGCTGAGGTAGTCGGTTTCAGAGATGAGAGGGTTCTTCTTATGCCCCTCGAGGGGATGGATTATATTTACCCTGGTTGTGAGGTTATAGCGAGAGGAGAAACCCTGAAGGTTAGGGTTGGGGATTCCTTACTGGGAAGAGTGCTTAATGCTTTCGGTGAGCCCATAGATGGTAAAGGCCCTATAGACTGGGAGTGTGAGTACCCTTTAAAAAGGAAGCCCCCATCTCCCTTGGCAAGGAATAGGATAAAAGAGCCTATTTCCGTTGGAATTAGGGCTATAGATGGCCTTTTGACTTGTGGTAAAGGGCAAAGGATGGGAATATTTGCGGGAAGCGGTATAGGCAAGAGCGTCCTTTTAGGCATGATTGCGAGAAATACATCTGCTTCGGTAAGCGTCATAGGTCTAATAGGAGAGCGTGGCAGGGAGGTTAGGGAGTTCATAGAGAGGGATTTGGGAGAGGAAGGCTTAAAGAGGTCCGTAGTCGTTGTTGCTACCTCTGATGAGCCTGCGTTGATAAGGCTTAAGGCTGCCTTTACGGCAACTGCCATAGCTGAGTATTTTAGAGATAAAGGTCTCGATGTCATGTTAATGATGGATTCCGTAACTCGATTCGCTATGGCTCAGAGGGAAGTGGGATTAACCATTGGAGAGCCACCCGCCACGCGTGGATATACTCCCTCTGTTTTTTCCGTTCTCCCAACGCTTCTTGAGAGAGCCGGTAATTCTGAAAGGGGATCGATAACCGCCTTTTATACGGTGCTTGTTGAAGGTGACGACATGAATGAGCCCATAGCAGATACGGTTAGGAGCATCCTCGACGGGCACATAGTCTTATCTCGCAGGCTTGCTTCCCAAAATCATTATCCCGCCATAGATATTTTAAGAAGCATAAGTAGACTTATGATAGAAATAGTTCCTGATGAACACTATAAGGCAGCTACGAAGTTCAGAGAGCTTATGGCTGCCTACGAGGAGGCTCAGGACTTGATTAACATAGGGGCTTATGTTAGGGGCAGTAATAGAATGGTTGATGAGGCTCTGGATAAGCTTGACGAGATTAAGAGGTTCTTGATACAGGGCATAAATGAAAAATCTACGCTTCAAGAGGCGCAAGAGTGGTTAATTAAGGGATTTGGAGGGTAAAGATGGCTTTTAATTTTAGATTTGAAAGGATACTTGAGCTAAAGAGAAAGGCGGAAGATGCCCTGAAGAATGAGCTTGCGCTTCTTAACTTGCGGAAGCTTGAGCTTGTTGAGGAAAGGGAAACGCTCTTGTGGGAATTAGAGTCGATGAGGATGGACTTTCTTGAAAGACAGGGTAAGGGATTGAAAGGGGAGGAGATGAGAGTTTACCTACAATTTATGAACTCCTTAACCTTCCTAATTAATGAGAAGGATAGAGAAATAGCACGGCTTGAAAGAGAAATGGAAGGGAAAAGGGAGGAGCTTTTAGAGGCTATAAAAGAGCGTAAGAAGTTTGAGAGGCTTAGGGAAAAGGCTTACGAGAGTTATCTTCAGGAGGAGCTTCATAGGGAGAGGGTTTTTCTTGACGAGATAGGACAAAATCTTTTTCTGAGGGGGAGGAAAATTGGCTCTTGATGGTTTAAAAAGGGTTATAAGAAGAATAGAGGAGATAAGAAGAGGCTTTGATGAGCTCTCTAAGTTTCGCTCAAGGTCTGTAGAACAATATAAGGCTCCTTCTTTTAAAGAGGTTTTCCTTAAGGAAGTAGAAAGGAGTGAAGAGGAAGGGGTTAAAAGGGAAAACAGGGTTGAGGATCTTTCCCCCCTTTTGCCTCGGGACTCTTTCAAGGAGGATTCCTCAATTGAAGATGTGGTGAATAGGGCTTCAAAGCTTTATAAACTCGACCCCAAGTTAGTTATGGCCGTAATCGAGGCTGAGTCAAATTTTAATCCAAAAGCCCTTTCTCCTAAGGGTGCGATGGGGTTAATGCAATTGATGCCTGATACAGCGAGGGAAATGGGAGTTAGGGACCCTTTCGATGTGGAGGAAAATATAATGGGTGGAGTAAAGTATCTTAACTATCTCTCCGAAAAATATAAGGGGAACCTTGAGTTAGTATTAGCCGCCTATAACGCGGGCCCAGGTGCTGTGGATAAATATGGCGGGATTCCTCCCTATAAAGAGACCCAGGATTATGTAAGGAAGGTTTTATCGATTTATAGGAAGCTTAAAAGATGAAGCGTATCATATTTATACTCTTCATCCTCCTTTTCGCAATTATGGGAACCTTGATAGGTCTTCACTTTGCAAGGGTCGTTGATGTAAAAAAGATCTATCTTAGCGCCGTTTATCCTTATGCTATTAAGCTTCCTTACATAGGTAAATACGTAGAGAGGTTTACATCGGATTTGAGAACCCGCTTTACTCCCATCGAGAGAAGAAGGATGGAACTTGAAACATGGGCTAAGAGACTTAGGGAACTTGAGGAGAAGCTGAGAAAAGAGCTTTCTCAAAAGGAAGCGGAGCTGGAGGCCGAAAAGAAGAAGCTGGAGGAAGAGAAGGCGAAACTTGAGGAAGAGAAGAAAAGGTTGGCCGAGCTTATGGCAAAGGCTACACAGGAGTTCTCGGGAAAGGCCATTTCTGAAGAGGAAGCGAGGAGATTAGCTTCCTATTATGCTGCGATGAGACCTGCTGATGCAGCTGCCATAATAAATAATCTCGATGAGGACCTTGCGGTTGCCATATTAAAGAATCTTGATTATGAGAGAGCAGCGAAAATTTTAACCTCCTTAGATCCCAATAAGGCAGCCAGACTCATCTCTAAGATGGGGAGGGAAAAGAGATGAATACCAACACATCGATCTTTAAGCTTCTTCTAAGGATGGGAGGAAGCGCCAAAACCAAGGATGGCTGCCAAAAAGGTATCTTTCAGAAAAGGTGTTCGAAGTTTTTCTTCTTTAAAGAACTTGAAAAGACCCTTTCAGGTTTTAATGAGTCTGATAATGGTGTTACGTCGGTTACAGTCCAAGCTTCGCTTAAAACCCCCTCAAGCTCTAAAAAGTCAGGGAAAGGTGGCGAGGCTGAGAAAGAAGGGCACGGAGATCCTAATGACCTTTTGGGGCATAATGCGAATTTGAATACGGAGGAAGTTTCAAATAGGGTTGTTGCGACTTTGGAAAAAGGGATTAACGTTGTGGAGCTTTTTTTGATTAGTAAAGGTGAGGTTTATGAAAAAAAGCTTGAGAGGAGAAACGTGGCTTCCAATGAGCCTTGGGAGGCTGGGAAAAAGGTTGGTAAAACTGGGAAAGTTTTAAGCCACGATTTTAATGTTTATGGGGATTTGGAAAAGGAAGCTGAGGTAGGAAAGGGTTCGCCTCTTAAGGAAATTTCATTGGAGGATGATGTTAAAGAGGCTCTCTCGAATTCTGGTGGTAAAGGTAGGAGCGTTGGGGAAATATTTTTCGGTTTAGAGAAAAAGGAAAGTAAGCTTCTTCGTGAAAACAGGGAAGAGAACTTTCAGGAAGGTTTTGAAAGGGAAGTTTCCACCACAAATGGGTTGAAGGATAAGTATTTAGAGCTCACCAAGAAGGTTGATGGGTCTGAAAAGATGGATGCCCGTTCTTCGGATAAGGATAGGGTGCAGATACATTTGGAGGACGGGAAGGCTTTTAATGGTTTTGGGAAATTTAACGGGGCGTTCGATGATAGTGAGGGACTTTCTTTTAGGGCATTAGAGGAAAGCAGGTCTTTGGGGAAGATCTCTGGTGGGGATGTG
>LGFB01000100.1 GCA_001508835.1 bacterium 42_11 | reverse complement strand
GGAACATCGACAAAGGGGTTAGCAGCTAATGCCGGAACTGCCAACGCTAAGACAGCCACCAAAACGGCTATAACAGCATACTTTTTCATCCACGCACCCTCCTTTTCTCATTTTTTTTGCTTATCCCTCTTTAGAACTCCCTTCCAAAGGTAGCTCCGGACAGAAAAGGAAGGCAAGTATCCCATGTTTCCTTGCCCCCTCCTCCAGCTCTACCCTTCACCCCTTCAAAAGGGGTTCACCAAAGAGGGACAGCACAAAAGCCTTACATCTCCTTGATTCCTTCCCCCCCTGTAAAGCTTTAAAAAGGTTTCACCTCCTTTCCGCTTTGCGGAAGGGAAAGCAAGGAGACAGGCCTCTTTCCCTACTCTATTAAAGCTTTCAAGGTTCGTCCTTCAGGTTTAGCCTTTAACCATCTCTATTATAATTAATCATCTTTAAATTGACAAGGGGCATTGCTTAAAAAGTTTTTTTGATATAATCTTAAACATGGAAACTTTATACCTAACTTTACTCTACCTACTCTTTATAATACTTATATACCAAGAGAGGAAAAAACTCAAGAGGCTAACCTTAAATTTCCTCAAAAATAAAAGGATATGGTTCATACTCATCTTAACGGCGTTAGCTTCTCTTCTCATCTTGGATGGAAACGTTTCTCCCCCCAAAAACTTCACGATAATCGAGATGGGAGAAAAATTGGGGAACGGAAACTATCTGATACCCACGCTAACAGCACTAACATATTCGAGCTATCTTCTGGGGCTAAACAAAACGGGAGATATCCTAAAGGAAGCGTTACTAAAGGGTGCACTTTCAGGTATAATAGCTGATGTGATAAAGGTAGGAACCGCCAGAGCAAGGCCAAAAGCAAGCGATAAAAATCCGTTTAAATGGTTTAGCTATGAAAAGATTACCAGTTCAGACTACTGGTCCTTTCCATCGGGACACACGGCGTTAGCGGGAGGAGTTTTTTTCTCCTTATTCTCGAGAACAAAGGGACCCTTAAGATTCGTGTTTTTGGCTTTTCCTCCCCTAACAGCGTTAAGCCGGGTTATGAGTTCCTCTCACTGGCCTTCTGATGTAATCTTCTCGTTAGTCCTGAGCTTCCTAATAGCGAAAGGAGGAAGAAGGTAGTGTGGAAAGTTTTTATAATAGCTGCTGCTGTAATTACTACCATATCCCTTTACCCGATTTTAGACATGGATGAGGCATGGTATTCAAGCGTATCTTTAAGAATGGCAGAAACGGGAGACTGGCTTATCCCAAACTTCAACGGTGAACCGTTTCCGACAAAACCCCCATTGTGGTTCTGGATAACTGGATTTATCTTCAAGCTTTTTGGACCAAGCGAGTGGAGCGCACGAATAGGGTCTTTAATCTTTACACTTCTTACCGCTTACGTCCTATACATATGGCACGAAAGGAGAAAGGTTGAAGCCCACCTTATCTACCTCTCCTCCCTTCTGCCAATCTTAGTGGCCTGTGTGGGGAGAATGGACGCTCCAATGGTATTCTTCTTGACGCTGGCCTTCTTCCTTGGGCATAGAAAGAAATGGGCGCAGGCGGGATTATCTCTGGGGCTCGGAATCTTGGCTAAAGGACCCGTAGTCCTTGTTATATGGGGAATAAGCTTTCTAATCTACTCAATCTTATACGATAAAAGAAGCGTAAAGGGAATAATCCTTGCGGGCCTTATATCCCTGGCCGTTGGCGGAAGCTGGTTTATCTTACTTTACATGAAAGGAATGGAAGAAGTGGTTGAACATTTCATCCTTCATGAAAACATAGAAAGAGTAAAAAGCGGTCTTGAGGGGCACACGGGGCCTATTTACTACTATATACCCGTTCTGATTCTTGGAGTTATACCCAACTTAGGAAGGTTTTTCAAAAGCCTATCCTACTGGAGCGATGAAAAAGCCCTTCCTTATATATGGTTTTTAACCACCATCATACTTTTTACGGTAGCGGAGACAAAGCTACCTCACTACATCCTTCCCGCCTTTCCCGCTTTAGCCTTGATGATGGAAAAAGAGCGAGAAGGGCTACTCGATTGGCTTTCTGGAGGAATATTGGTTCTCCTTCCGATTTTTCTCATGTATCACTTTAGAGAGGTCCTGCCCAGCGAACTGAAAAGAGGCCTGTTCATGAGCACGTTTTCCATACTTGCGATATGGGGATTAAGCTTCTACTTCAAGGATCTCCGAAAGTTATACGCAAGCTTTTTTGCTCTGTCCCTTGCAATTCTCGTTTTAAACCCCTTCAAGGAATTTTATCCCCATTATCAGGCAGGAATATTTGCCAAGGAAAGAAAGCTTGAGCTTACAGCGAGAAAGGAAGCTTTAGCGCCTTCAACGGTTTTTTACTATGGCAAGGATATCCCCGTAGATGGGAAAGGAAAGTGGATATTAAGCTATGAAGATGAAATGAAGGGGTATAAGGTAATATTTCAGAAAGAGGGTTTTTCTCTATACAACGGGAAATGGGTTAAGTTAAGGATTTTTGAGAAAGAATGAGGGATTTGATATCGATAGTAATACCCATATACAACGAAAGAGAGAATATAGAGGAGCTTTACGAAAGGCTAAAGAGAGCCCTTTCGGACTTCGATTACGAAATAGTCTTCGTTGACGATGGCAGTAAGGACGGGAGCACGGAAATCATAAGGGAGATAGCCCAAAAGGATGGAAGGGTTAAGGGAGTCATCCTGAAAAGAAATTACGGTCAGACAGCGGCCCTGTCCGCGGGATTTGAAGTGGCCAAGGGAGACATAATAATAACCATGGACGGAGACCTTCAAAACGACCCAGAGGATATACCAAGGCTACTTGAGAAAATAAGGGAGGGCTATGATGTAGTAAGCGGTTGGAGGAGAAACAGAAAGGACCCCCTTATCAAGAGAAGGCTACCTTCAAGCATAGCAAACTGGATAATATCCAAGATAACGGGAGTCAATCTTCACGATTATGGATGCACCCTAAAGGCCTACAAAAGAGAGATTTTGGAAGACTTAAGCCTGTATGGGGAACTCCACAGGTTCATACCCGCATTAGCATCGATGAACGGAGCTAAGGTAACGGAAATCGTAGTCAAGCACCACCCAAGAAGGAGGGGAAAATCCAAATATGGGCTTGAAAGAATTCCGAAGGTTTTGCTTGATACCCTACTGGTTAAATTCCTGCTGAGCTACAGAACGAGACCCCTTCACCTTCTGGGAGGATGGGGGTTATTAAGCTTCTTTGCCGGATTCTTTATAGCTCTCTATCTTTCGATTCAGAAGTTATTCTTCGGCATAGAGCTCTCAAGAAGACCTATACTTCTTCTGGCGGTGCTTTTAATGCTTGCGGGAATTCAACTTATATCGACGGGGTTATTAGCGGAAATGTTGATGAGAACCTACTACGAATCTCAAGGGAAAAAACCTTACTCTATCAAGGAGATAGTAACTTGGAAAAGAGAATCCTCTACATAGGATTAGGAGCAGGTATAGCCTTCCTGACCATCTATCTATTAATAGAGGCGGGAGCGTTAAAAGATACCTTTAGACTATGGAAGCTCGCGGGAGCAAGAGGAGTTATACCAGCTTTCGCCCTATATCTGGTTACCTACCTACTCAGGACGGAGAGATGGAACTGCTTACTCCCGAAGAAGATAAACACAACGGAGCTTTTTAAAATAGTGGCCTTACACACCGCCTCCTCCAACGTCCTACCTGCGAAGCTCGGCGAGCTTCTCTTCCCAACACTTCTCAAAAGAAAGGGAATAGGCATAGTTTTAAGCGGAAGCCTCCTGCTTCTGGCAAGGGGAATGGATGCTTTAGCCCTCCTATCCCTTCTCCTTCTTACCATAAAGCCCCTGTGGGGAACGATATTAATAGCTTCTCAATTTGGAGCGATATTCTTCAGATTTAAGGACATCGAGAGAATTTTTAAGGCTCTCTTGGTAATACCAAAGCTTAAAGAGGTTTACTCGAAGGGCTGGGAAAGGTTCCGGAAAGAGGATCTGCTTAGGGCTATGGGATTAACATACTTAACCTGGCTGATAAAGGGGGCAGGAATAGCATGCCTCCTTTCCTCCTCCGGAAGCTTAAGCTTCTTTACCGCCCTTAAAGGCTCTATCGGCGCAGAGTGTTCCTTTCTTATACCTATCTCGGGATTTTTAGGCCTCGGAAATTATGAGTTTGGCTGGGTGGTCCTCTCAGGAAGCAAGCTCGAGGAAGCCTTTTTTGCCCATTCATTCTTGCTTCTATCCTCCGTCCTTATAGCCATAACCTGTTCCTTAATCTCCTTGAAAACATCCTCAACGGAAATGGAAGACATACACGGGCGAACTCCATAAGGCTTAACTTCAAAGCAGGGTCGACTCCTATAGTAGCAAGGAGAGCATGGAAAAAACTTGTAAACGGCCCTGACCATGCGGGGAGGAGCGAAGGGAGCCCAACGGAAGGGATTCGTGGGGCCGAAAAGAGCAACACACCTCTTACCCAAAGCGGAGGCCACATGAAGAGGCCCTGCGTCAACCCCTATATGAAGGTCCGCAAAGGAAAGTAAAGCTATGAATTCCTTGATGGAAGTCCTTCCAGCGGTATTAATGGAGGAAACGGTTATCTTCTCCAGAGCCTCACCATATAAAGACTCCTTAGGAGAGCCTATAAGCAAGAAGCTACCTCCGTAATGATGGTAGATCTTATCTATCAAAAGCTTCCACTTTTTAATTCCCCAACGCTTAAGGGTCCCATCCCCGGAAAGACCGATAGAAAAGATGGGAGAGACGGACTTGCTTAAAAACCTCTCATATACGGAATCCTTGAGAGCCTCCGGAACGACAAGCCGGGGATAGGGAACCTTTTTAATACCCAGAGGTTCAAGAACCTTAGCCCTTATAAGACTCATGGAATCAAACGCAAAATCGCTGTTAAAGCCGAACATGACCTCACGAGGTATGTATTGGCTTTTTTGGGTTAAAAATATCCCTCTCCCCTGCGTTGGAGAAGCTACCCTTTCCTTACAGCCAGCGAGATAAAGCAATATTCCTTCCCTGAAAGAAAAGTTGGTCGCAACCCCAAGATCGAAATTATATCTCCTTAGCCTGCCCACTATGTCGAGCCATCCCCTTAAGCCTTTATGTTCTCCCTTATAGTCATAAACCTCAACGATATCTATATAGGGACAAAGCTCCGCCAGGTCCTTGGATTCTTTTATCACAACAGCCACTATCAGAGAGTCGGGAAAGGCCTCTTTTAAGGCTCCTATTACGCTCGTTGAAACTACAAAATCTCCTATGTGGGCAAGTTCAACGACGAGTATCCTCAAGGGGGTTTTGTCTTCCACCTCCTGTGTATCCAGAGCCACTGGGAGGGTCGCTTCAAAATTTCCCTTTCTATCATGGAATTTATCATAAGGCCAAGCTCGTATTCGCTCTTCCCATGAGGATATATGGGAGGGCTAAGCTTAACCGTATG